>JAEYTV010000207.1 GCA_023433855.1 Pseudomonadota bacterium
GCTCAACGGCAGGCTCTACGGCGGGCCGACAGGCAATGCGGGTGCGCTGGGATCGATGCCGGTTCCAGGCCCGGACGGTCGCCCCACTCAGCTCATCGACGTCGCCTCACTGGCGATCCTGGAAAAGGCGCTCAACGCGCGCGGCACCGACGCCTCCTATCTCTGGACGTCCCCCGACCAGTGGCCCGGCAACTGGACGACCGACGGACCTGAATTCGACGCCTGGTTCGCCTCTGCGGGCGCCGCCCTCGCCTATGCGATCGTCGCCTCCGCCTCGGTCATCGATTTCGAGGCGGCGGTGATCGACGGCTGGATGCCGGCCGAGGCTCGCCGGAAGCTGGTTGAAGCGGTGCGCAGTTCGATCGCCGCGATCGATGTCGAAGGGTTACGCATTCCCACGGTGCTGGAGGGGACTGTCGGCATTCATGCGCGGGCCCTCGGCGGCGCCAGCCTGCCGTTGTCCGAACGGTTTCTCGTCGGCGCGACGGCGCCTGCACGGGCATGATGCCCGCTGTTGCGAGCAAAAGGTGGCGGCTGTATGCAGCCGCATCCGGACATCTTTCGAGGGAGTATCTTGAATGATCATCTGCTGCGGCGAAGCGCTGATCGACATGCTGCCGCGCAGATCGACGCTCGATGAGCCTGCATTCGCGCCCTATTCCGGCGGCGCGGTTTTCAACACTGCTGTCGCGCTCGGCAGGCTCGGCGTACCTGTCGAGTTCTTCTCCGGCCTGTCATCCGATCTTTTCGGCCAGCAACTGCGTGCCACGCTCGCCGAGAGCAAGGTCGGCGCGCGCTATGCGCACATCTCCGGAAAGCCTACCACGCTTGCCTTCGTCCACCTCATCGATGGGCACGCGAGCTACGTCTTCTACGACGAAGGCACCGCTGGACGCATGCTCTCCACTGCCGACCTCCCCGTCTTCGACGGCAATGTCGACGCGCTGCTGTTCGGTGCGATCAGCCTCATTCCCGAACCCTGCGGCTCGGCCTACGAAGCGCTGATGGAACGCGAGGCCCCGCAGCGGGTCACCATGCTCGACCCCAACATCCGGCCGGCCTTCATCCCCGATCGCCCAAAGCATCTCGCGCGCATCCAGCGGATGATCGCGATGGCGGACATCCTCAAGCTGTCGGACGAGGATCTCTGCTGGTTCGGCGCGACAGGCGCACCCGAAGATGCGATTGCCCAATGGCTCGAGCTTGGGCCGAAGCTCGTCGTCATGACCCGCGGCAGCCAGGGCGCCACCGGCTACACGAAAAACCACAAAGTCACCGTCAAGCCTGAACCCGTGACGGTGGTCGATACCGTCGGCGCCGGCGACACGTTCAATGCCGGGATCCTGGCATCGCTGCACGAGCAGGGCGCGCTGTCCAAGCCGCGCGTCGCGGATCTGTGCGAGGATGAAATCCGGAATGCCCTCATCCTTGGCGCGGCTGCCGCAAGGGTGACGGTTTCACGCGCCGGCGCGAACCCGCCATGGCGTCACGAGCTCGGATAGGCCGGGTTTAGCCGGCCAGGAATATGATCACTTTATGTTTCGGAAGGTTCGGCTCGGCTTCCGGCCGCATTGGAAAGCCCACCGATCCGCCATTCCGGTGCTGCGCCGCGGTAACGTGTCGGCACCCGGACACCGCCTATGCGACTGCGCGGCTGCTTTTTTGCCCGAATCTTGTCTGCTATCAGCGGCCTATATCAGGAAATTTCACGAGTCTGGCATGCAATTCATCGACTTGGGCGCGCAGCGCGAGCGGATCGGCGACCGGCTGAAGGCTGCGATTGATCGTGTCGTCGCGGACGGACGCTATATCCTCGGACCTGAGGTCGCCGAATTCGAGGCCAAGCTCGCGGCCTATGTCGGCGTCAAGCATTGCGTCGCTTGCGCCAACGGTACCGACGCCCTACTTCTTCCGCTCTACGCCTCCGGCATCGGTCCGGGCGACGCTGTCTTCGTGCCGAGCTTCACCTTCGCGGCGACGGCGGAGGTCGTGGCTCTCGCCAAGGCCGAGCCGGTGTTCGTCGACGTGGAACCGGATAGCTACAATATCGACATCGCGAGCCTCGAAGCCGCGATCAAAATGATCAAGGCTGAAGGCCGCCTGAAGCCCAAGGCGATCATCCCGGTGGATCTTTTCGGGCTGGGCGCCGACTATGACGCGATCATGGCGATCGCCGAGCGTGAGAAGCTTCTGGTGATCGAGGACGCCGCCCAGGCGATCGGCGGCTCCATCGACGGCAGGATGTGCGGTTCGTTCGGCCATGTCGGCGCGACCAGCTTCTATCCGGCCAAGCCGCTCGGCTGCTACGGCGACGGCGGCGCCATGTTCACCAATGACGATGCGCTCGCCGAGAAGCTGCGTTCCTTCGCCTTCCACGGCAAGGGCGAGACGCAATACGACAACATCCATGTCGGCATCAATTCGCGCCTCGACACGCTGCAGGCCGCTATCCTCATTGAAAAGCTCGCCATCCTCGAAGAAGAGATGGTCGCGCGGCAGGCCGTTGCCCAGCGTTATGCCGATGGCCTCGGCGACGTTGTGAAGGCGTCGGCCAACCTGCCGGAGACCCGCTCGGCCTGGGCGCAATACGCGATCGAGACGCCGAACCGCGACGCGCTCAAGGCGCACCTGCAGGAGAACGGCATTCCGTCGGTGATCTACTACGTGAAGCCGCTGCACAGCCAGGTGGCCTACCGGGACTTCCCGGTCGCGCCTGGGGGACTACCGGTTTCCGAAGCATTGCCCGAGCGGATTCTCTGCTTGCCGATGCACCCCTACCTGAGCGCCGAAGACCAGGACCGCATCATCTCAACGATCCGTAATTTCGTCGGCCGTAATTCCTCAAAGCTGGCGGCTGCGGAATAACAGACGTTCCGGTGCCGGCCTTCAGGCCGGCAGTGCCGAAGCCTCCACCCCTCCCCTTGCGATGAAGTACGGATTGGCGAAATCCGTGTCGTGTGCCTGGTTGCGCTTGCCGTAGGCGAGCGGCTTGCCGTCAAGTGTCGTCGTCAGCCCGCCGGCCGCCCGCAGGACCGCGTCGCCCGCCGCCGTGTCCCCTTCCATCGTGCGACCGAAACGCGGGTAGACATCGGCCTCCCCATTGGCGAGCAGACAGAATTTCAGCGACGAGCCAACCGAGACGATTTCACCTGCATCAATCTTGCCGATGAAGTCATCGGTTTCAGGCGTCCGGTGCGAACGGCTGGCGACGATCGTCATAGGTGCGGATGCCGTACGAACCGAGATCGGACGGCGGACCGAGACGTCGCTGTTCGTATCGAGCTCGACAAGCTCCGCACCTCCAGGCCGGCCTGAGAAAAATCGCCTGCTGCTCGGCGCGTAGACCACGCCGAGTTCAGGTGTCCCATTGCGCACCAGCGCTATGTTGACCGTGAAATCGCCGCTGCGCTTGATAAACTCCTTGGTGCCATCAAGCGGATCGACCAGGAAGAAGGCTTCGCCCAATTCCCTGGGCAGGATGCCCGCGGCCGCCTCTTCCTCGGCCACGCAGGGGATTGAAGGGAAGGACGAGCGCAGGCCGTCGAGGATGATCTTTTCGCTGGCGCGGTCGGCCTCCGTCACAGGAGACGCATCGTCCTTCTGGTCGACGGCGCAGCCGGCGTGGAATATCTCCATGATCCTGCTGCCGGCCGAAAGGGCCAGCCGCTCGAATACCGCAAGCATCGCTTCGTCGTCAGATGCCGCTGCCGGCCTCGTATTGCTCTTCTGCAAGGTCACGCTCGTGTAGCCAGGTTTCGAGGACGTCTATCATCTCCTCGGGTGTCTTGCCGAGCGTCTTGAGGTGGATTTCCGGATTTTCCGGCGTCTCGTAGGGAGAATCCACACCGGTGAAGTTCTTGAGTTTGCCTTCAAGCGCTCTTGCGTAGAGCCCCTTCGGGTCGCGCTTCGCGCATTCCTCGAAGGGCGTATCGACGAAGACCTCGACGAACTCGCCCTTCTCCATCAGTTCGCGCGCCATGCGGCGCTCCGCGCGGAAGGGCGAGATGAAGGAGACGATGACGATCAGGCCGGCATCGGCCATCAGCTTCGCCACCTCGGCAACGCGGCGGATATTCTCGACGCGGTCCGCATCGGTGAAGCCGAGATCGCGGTTCAGGCCGTGCCTGACATTGTCGCCGTCCAGAATGTAGGTGTGACGGCCCGAGGCGTGCAGCTTCTTCTCCAGAAGATTGGCGATCGTCGACTTGCCCGACCCCGACAGGCCGGTGAACCAGAACACGGCAGGCCGCTGGTTCTTCGCCAGCGAGCGTTCGTGCTTGCCGACGTCGAGCGACTGCCAGTGGATATTCTCGGCGCGGCGCAGCCCGTGCAGAATCATGCCCGCGCCGACCGTGGCATTGCTTATGCGGTCGATCAGGATGAAGGCGCCGGTCACGCGGTTCTCGGCGAAAGCGTCGAAGGCGATCGGTGCTTGCGTGGCAAGATTGCAGACGCCAACCTCGTTCATCTCAAGCGACTTTGCAGCTTCCTGCGCAAAGTTGTTGACGTTGACCCGATATTTCAGGTCGGTGACCGTCGCACTCACCTGGTCGGTCTCGGTGCGCAGCAGATAGGAGCGGCCCGGCTTCAGCGCGTTCTCGTCGAACCAGACGATGTTGGCGGTGAACTGGTCGGCGACCTCAGGGCGCGCCGTCGGCGCTACCAGCATGTTGCCGCGCGAAACCTCCACCTCGCTGTCGAGCAGCAGGGTGACCGCCTGCCCGCTGACGGCGGCCTGGAGATCGCCGCCATGCGCGACGATGCGCTTGACGCGCGCCGACTTGCCGGACTTGGCGACGACGACCTCGTCGCCCTGCGCGATCGAGCCGGACGCGACCGTACCGGCAAAGCCGCGGAAGTCGAGGTTCGGGCGGTTTACATACTGGACCGGGAAGCGGAACGGGCTTTCCGTCACAGTATCGTCCACGACCACCGTCTCGAGGTGCTCGACCAGCGTCGGACCGGAGAACCAGCCGATCCGCTCGGATCGCGCCGTGACATTGTCGCCATAACGCGCCGAGATCGGGATCGGCACGATCGACTTGAAGTTCAGGCTCTTGGCGAACTCGAGGTAATCGGCCGCGATCTTGTCGAACACTTCCTGGTCGAACCCGACGAGATCGATCTTGTTGACCGCCACGATCACGTGCCTGATGCCGAGCAGCGACGCGATAATCGAATGGCGCCTCGTCTGCGCCACGACCCCCTGCCTGGCATCGACCAGCACGATCGCAAGGTCCGCGGTCGAGGCGCCGGTAGCCATGTTGCGTGTGTACTGCTCGTGGCCGGGCGTGTCGGCGACGATGAACTTCCGCTTCGGCGTCGAGAAGAAGCGATAGGCAACGTCGATCGTGATGCCCTGTTCGCGCTCAGCTTCCAGCCCGTCGACCAGAAGCGCGAAATCGACATCGTCGCCGGTCGTGCCATGCTTCTTCGAATCGCGCTCCAGCGCGGCGAGCTGATCCTCGAATATCTGCCGGGTGTCGGACAGCAGCCGGCCGATCAGCGTCGACTTGCCATCGTCGACCGAACCGCAGGTGAGGAACCTCAGCAGCGACTTGCGCTCCTGCCCGGCAAGGTAGTCGCGTACGTTTTCCACCGCCTCGGTGTTTTCGACCAGCATGGGGCGCATACTCAGAAATACCCTTCGCGCTTCTTCTTCTCCATGGAGCCGGCCTCGTCCCGATCTATGAGGCGGCCCTGGCGCTCGGACGTGCGAGCCGTAAGCATTTCGCTGACGATGCCTTCCAGGCTGTCGGCGCCCGATTCGATCGCGCCGGTGAGCGGATAACAGCCGAGCGTCCTGAACCGCACCAGCCGGTTCTCGATCGTCTCGCCGGGCCTCAGCTTCATGCGCTCGTCGTCGCGCAGGATCAGCATGCCGTCGCGCTCAACCACCGGCCGCCTCTTGGCGAAATAGAGCGGAACGATCGGAATATCCTCCTGGAGGATGTACTGCCAGATGTCGAGTTCGGTCCAGTTCGACAGCGGAAAGACACGTATCGATTCGCCCGGCGAAACGCGGGTGTTGTAGATCTTCCACATCTCGGGACGCTGGTGCTTCGGGTCCCAGCTGTGCTGCGCGTTGCGGAAGGAGAAGATACGCTCCTTCGCCCGCGACTTCTCTTCGTCACGGCGCGCGCCTCCAAACGCCGCGTCGAAGCCGTACTTGTCGAGCGCCTGGCGCAGACCGACCGTCTTCATCACGTGCGTATGCACGTTCGAGCCGTGGTCGAACGGGTTGATGTTGTCGCGAACACCGTCTTCGTTGATGTGCACCAAAAGATCGAAGCCGAGCTTCTTCGCCATCGCATCGCGGAATTCGATCATCTCCCGGAACTTCCAGGTCGTATCGACATGAAGGAAGGGAAAAGGCGGCTTGGCCGGATAGAACGCCTTCATTGCGAGGTGCAGAAGCACGGACGAATCCTTGCCCACAGAATAAAGCATCACGGGCTTCGCGAAGGACGCGGCCACTTCGCGGAAAATGTGAATGGCTTCCGCCTCTAGGCGGTCGAGATGAGTGAGCCTGGCAAGCATGGATGGCCTTCGAAGCGGCTTTGGCGGACCTGGTGCGGTCGACTGAGCCAAAGCCATGATTTCGGCGGATATTCTCACATATGCCCGATTTCTCAAGTGGAAGCTGACTAAAGATCAGCGTATCGGGCATGTGGAATTTTCGCCTCTGCAATACCGGCTAGAAAGCTGTTCCTCAACCGCCAATTTGACCTTACGGCATCTGCTCTCTCGCCGGTCCAAGCTTGATGCAATCCTGCTGGTAGAATTCCTTGTCATCGATTATCGTCTCGGTTGGGGGCAGAACAACCGGTTCAAGCCGGTGATCGCAGGCAAATGCACAAATCAACAAACAATAATAACAAAGGCATTCCACTGCCCCGATGGTTCTCCAACTGGCTGCTCGCGCATGGCGACCGTCGCAGCCAGATCTATACTTATATCTGTTTCGCCACCGCGCCGATGCTGGGCTCACTCGTCAGTGTCGCCGTCATCGTCGGAGGGGTGGGCGGCATCCTGGAGGTCCTGAAAGGCTTGATGCCGGTCAGCCGCGACCGTTTCCTGCTTTACGTCACGATACCCCTGTATCTCTATTGCGCAGCCTATCTCGTGGCGCTGGTCGCCAACCCTATGCCGGATTGGGAAGCCGCCTTGCCCGTGGTGCCCTTCCTGCTTTTTCCTTTCCTTTATTCGAGCTGGTGCCTGTCGAAGAAGGAAACGATCGCGGCAAGCGTGATCACGGCGAGCATGATCGCCTGCTACGGGGCATTGGTGCTGGCAGTCATCCAGTTCCATATCTATGGAGAGCGCGCCGAGGGCGGTGCCGGCAACGCCATCGTCTTCGCGAGCGTAACCTGCTTGGCGGCGGTGGTTTCGCTCGCGGGAGCGTTCACCCGGAAAGGCACGGCAGCCGTCCTGCTTCTGGCAGGCTACTGCGCCGGCAGCATCGCGATCCTCTACTCCGGATCGCGGTCGACCTGGCTGGCGCTCTTCCTGTCGACTTTGGCCGTCCTCTGGATCCACCGCCAGCGCCGGCACGCGATGAGCACCACGCTGATGGCATCATGCGCGGTGCTGGCTCTCGGTGCTGTCACCGTCGCGGGAACGCAGGTCATACCGTCCCGTGTCGAGGCGCTGGTCGACGATTGGCAGCGGATGAACGAGCAGGGAAACTACGACACTTCGCTCGGCAATAGAGCTGCGCTGTGGCAGATCGGCCTTTCGGCAATCGAGGAAAGTCCGATAATCGGTCATGGCCCGCAGTCGACCAAGGATCTCATCCGGGGCGGTTTCGCGAAGATGGGAATCGACAAAGCCTACTCGCATCTCCACAACGGTTTCCTCAATGCCTGGGTGGAAACGGGCATCGTCGGCATGCTCTCGCTCATGGCGCTCTTCGTCGTCGCCGGCTACATTGCGGTGAAGACGCTCGCCACGACGGCAGTCAGCCATGCCCGTTTAGGAGCGATCATGCTGATCGGGCTGGTGACGACCTATGTCGTGGACGGCCTCTTCGGGATTCTCGTGGGCCACGACATACTGGATACGGTGCTGCTGGCTTTCCTGGCGGTAGGCATCTACCTGGCGGGCGGGACCTCGATGCTCCGGCAGGAAGTCACGGAAACACAATCCTCACCGGAAGCCTCCGGCGCCTCGCTCTAGCCTCGGCTCGCTACTTCGCACTCGGGCTTGCAAAAAATTCGCTGGCCTCTCCGTCCCATGTGATCCGTCCATGGTCCAGCGAGATGATACGGTTGCAGACGCGCTGCAGAAGCGAATTGTTGTGCGAAGCGAGCACGATGATGCCCGCCTTGGTCACCATGTCCTCCATCCGCGCCTTCGCCTTCTCCTGGAAGTCCTTGTCGCCGGCGCCGATCCATTCGTCCATCAGCAGGATCTCGGGTTCGAAGCTTGTGGCGATGGCAAAGGCGAGACGCGCCGACATGCCCTGGCTGTAGCTGCGCACCGGCATGTCGATGAAATCGCCGAGTTCGCTGAAATCGACGATTTCCTCCATTCGCTGCTCGATCTCGCGGCTGCTCCAGCCGTTGATCAGGCCGCGCAGCACGATGTTGCGCCTGCCCGTCGCTTCGTTGCGGAAACCGAGGCTGATGTTGAACAGCGCGTCGCGGCGGCCCCGGTTTTCGACTGAGCCGGCGGTCGGCTCGTAGATGCCGTAGAGAACCTTGAGCAGCGTTGTCTTGCCCGCGCCGTTGGATCCGACGAGGCCCAGCCGGTCGCCGGCCTTGAGTTCGAAGCTGACATCATCGAGCGCGGTGACGTATTGCCGCCCGCCGCCGGCAAAGAACCGGCCGCCGACTGTCGACGCGGTCTGGCCTTTCAACTTGACGGACCTTGGCACCGGATAGCGCAGGCCGACATTTCTGGCGCGAATGGAAACCATCAGAGCTGGAACACGATCTGTCGGTTGAACTTGCCGAGCATGACGACTGCCGTCGCCGTCAGGACCGCCGTTATCGACAGCGTGACTGCCCAGGAATGCACCGGGATGACGCCTTCGACGATGGGCTGGCGGACGATCTCGACATAATGGGTCAGCGGATTCCAGTGATAGAGCACCATGCGCCATCCGCCGGCGGCGCCCGGAACCCAGAAGATGGGGGTGATGAACATCAGGACACGCGTCGCGTTGACGACGATGAACCGGAAATCGGGGAAATAGACACCCGCAAGTCCGAACAGAAGGCCGACCGCCGGCGCGGTCAAAAGGAGAAGCAGAAGCGCCGGGATGACCGACAGCAGGACCGGCGTGAGTTCGACCCCGCTGTAGAGAAGCACCGGCACGGCGCCCAGGAGCGCATAGAACGAGCGGATCGCGATCAGCATCGTCTGCCTGAGCACGTAGACCGAAATCGGCAGCGTCGTGCCCTTGATGAAGCTTTGCTCACGCGAAAACAGGGTCGCGCTCATCGTCAGCACGTCGCTGATGAACAGCCAGACCAGCATTCCGGCGGCGATGTAGGCGGTGAAGTTGGTCGTCCCGCCCCTGTTTCCGAAGATCAGCAGCAGGGTTCCGACCAGAAGCAGGTAGTTGAGCAGCGGCCAGACCGGGCCGAGCACGGTGCGTCGATGCGAATCGACAACGTCTTCCGACGCCAGCGCCCACCATACGCCCCGGAGCCTTAACGCGGCCTTCATATCGGAAAGGCCGCGTTGCACGAGTTCGATCATTCCAACTCCACAAAATCACGGGGCTGCTAACATATCCTAGGCTGAACGCAAGCATCAAAGATTCAGGTCTGCAGTGCTATTGCAGACCTGGTCAACGCCTTGGTCGCCGCCTCGACATAATGCCGCAGACATTTCTCATCCAAAGCGCGACGTTTCTTCCTCTACGGCAGGTGACATGCGAAGTTGAAGGCAGCACCAGGCGGCGCTAAGCTTATATCCGGGCAGAGTCACATTCCTTTGGGAGGAAATTATGATCCGAGTGCCCGGTTTGCGAGCGCCCCTGAACAAGGGGCACCTGAAGAATGGACTCGATCTCGTCCTCGGCCGCCGCAAGGCGCCTGGGATCGAACCGCCGGCAGTCGCCGCCGCTCCGCCTCCTCCTCCCCGACCATCTCCGGCGCCAGCCGGAATCAATCGCGACCAGTTCGTGAAATCGGTCCCGGCCGACGTCTCCGTGCTCGAACTGGGACCGTTCAACGGTCCGACCTTTACCGGGGAGCGCGCCAGGTATTTCGACATATTGTCGACCGAGGAGATCAGGGCCGAGACCGAACGGCTCGGCAAGGACGCCTCCCGCGTGCCCGAAAAAATACACTACGTGGCCCGCGAAACGCCGCTGGCCGACATTCCCGAGCGTTTCGGCGCCGTCTACAGCAGCCACACGATCGAACACACGCTCGACGCGATCAGGCACATCCAGGACGTGGCGGGGCTGCTGGATGAGGGCGGCCGCTATTATCTGGTCATCCCCGACAAGCGGTATTGCTTCGATCACTACAAGGAACTGACCAGCATCGGCGCAGTCATCGACGCCTATGAGACGAAGGCGGCCGACTACAGCCTGAAACTGTGGATAGACCGGACGACCAAGAGCACCCACTCGGTCGCCAGGCGCCACTGGCAGGGGGATCACGGCGAGTTGGACAAGACCAAGCTTGCCGAGCGCGTTGGCAAGGCCATCGAGGAGTATAAAGGCGGCTATCGTTATGCGATGAGCCCGCATATCTGGTGCTTCACCCCCGAAAGCTTCGCCGAGATCGTCGGCGTGCTCTACGAACTGGGCTATATCGATGTCCGGTTGGTCGACCTTCACCCGACAAGGGAAAACACGCTCGAGTTCTACGCCGTCCTCGGACGGTAATGCCTGTCGGGCACGTGAGTATCTCGGTGTGTCCGGATAGGGATTGCCGGACTGAAAAAACTCACTTCGATTTTTCTTGGTTCACTGCCGTATGGCAGTTGCCTGAAGGAGAATTACTGTCTAGCGTCCGCCGCGCGGATAGGGGCTCGGGGCATACTTTTTGCAGGGAACGGCGACCACAGTCGCGGTGCCCACGACAGGCACCGTAAAAAAAATTCAGGCATTGAGATTCTACGCGGCGCTGGCAGTTCTGCTATTCCACGTCTCTTCGATTTATAACCATTACAGCGGCCAGCTATTCGCGCCCTGGTCGGTGGCGCTTGACCCGGTAGGCAAAGCCGGAGTCGATGTTTTCTTCGTCATCTCCGGGTTTGTGATCTGGGTTTCGACTGACCGCCACCATTACGGTGTAGACGCACTGCCTTTCGCCCTTCGTCGGCTTGCCCGTATTCTAATCACTTATTGGCCCGCGCTGATCTTTGCGGTCTTGGTCGACATCTACATTCGTCAACGGGGCTTAACCGACGCCAACCTTTGGGCGTCGATTAGTCTTTTCCCGCTAGAGTTCAGGTCGACGGGACGGTTGCTACTGCCCGTAAGCTGGACGCTGACCTTCGAACTGATGTTCTATCTGGTCTTCGCCCTTTTGATGTTTCTGCCTCGGAAAGCGGCTCTGGCGGCAATGGTGTTGTGGGGTGCGGCTTCCCTGGTCTTGGCAAAGGGAACCTTCCTGTCACCGTTCATCGCTGAGTTCGCGGCGGGCTGCCTGCTTGGCTACGTCGTGCCGCACATCAACCTGGAGAGGATTTCGCTGACGGCACTGGCATTCACCATGGGAGTTCTGCTGTTCGGTGGCGCGGCACACGGAGAGGATCAATGGTGGCGTGTCGTCTGGTTCGGGTCATTCGGCGTGGTGGCAGTGCTGACTGCGGTATGTATGGAAACGCGCGGAATAGTGGCACCGAAATGGTCGGTGACGATGGGTGAGGCGAGCTATGCCCTTTACCTTCTGCATTTTCCGATATTGCAAGCATTTGCATCCTACTGGCAGATACTCAAGATTCACCCGGAAATGATCCTGCCCGTTATTCCGCTATCGCTAGTCGCTAGCCTGGCCTAGTGGCTTTTGGTGGAAGAGCGGGCGAACCGCCAAGTCAAAACGTTCATCGACTCGTGGTTTAGCTCAAAGCGGCCTCGTCCCTCAGCTGCGATCACAATTTCCGCATCCGCTCTCACACCGCTCGCAGCAAACAGCCCATCTGAGTCACCGACGGCGATCTGAACGATCCGAGCAAACCAGGGGAAAATGCGCGGCGAAGTTGAAGAGGAGGCAAGAAAGGCACTAATGTGCTAGCTAGCAACGAGGAGGACGCCGCTTTGAACGTCGCAACACCAGCCACGCCCAACGTCGTCTACCACCTGCTCCGTCAGGCAGCGTTCGAGCAGTCACTCCTGTTCATGCAGAATGTGCTGGGGCGGAAGGGCACGCTCATCGATCTCGGGGCTGGCCACTGCGCCTTCTCCCGCATGGCGCATGCGATGGGCTGGAAGGTCACCGCGCTCGACGTGCGAAGCGAGCGCGTGCCCGACCTGCCGCCCGAGATCAACTTCATCCACGGCGACCTGAATTCGCAGCTCTGGGACCCGGCGGACTACGACCTCATCCTGTGCCTCGGCGTTTACTATCACCTCGACCAGCAGATGCAGCACGGGCTGTTGTGGCGCTGCGCCGGCAAGCCAATGATTATCGACACGCACTTCGCCAACCCACCCGGTGCGCCGACCCGCTACGGACGCGCGCTCGGCCCGACGCATGAACGGAACGGCGAGATGGGGGCCGACTACAGGGAAGCCGCACATCAGGACGACAATACCCGGAAGGCGGCGAACTTGCGGGCCTCCTATGACAACCCGACGAGTTGGTGGCAAACCAAGGAATCGTTGTTGAAGACGATCCACGAACACGGTTGGCCGCATGTCTGGACACTCGACTATGACGGCCTGGATTTTGTCCAGCGGTCGTTCTTCATCTGCCACACCATAGACGACCGCGGACCAGGGATCACAGGCATCCGCGTCTAGGCTGGACGGTCGTCGGCGGCGGATGCGACACCGACGACCAGAGCCAGCCAAAACGGATCGAAGCGTCAGGCGTACTGGCCTCCCGTCGCCGTCGTGCCGGTGCTGTTTCCCGGGAAATGGCTTGCTCCCGCGCTGCCGGTGAAGATCACGCCGTTCGTGGCGGCATTGTAGCGCTTGCCGGTGACGGTGCCTCCTGAGAAGGTGGAGGCGTTGGTTGAGATCAGGCCGCCCCGGTCGCAGTCGGCAAATGCCGATGAGAAGTTCAGCGTGCCCGCCAGCGTGACCGTCCGCGCGAAGGCATTGATGTAGCCCCCCGGCGACGCCATGAGATGACGCGCGCCGCCTGATGTAACCGAATAGTTCGCGTTGATTTGGACCGAGCTGCCCGGTCCGTTGGTTCGGATATGGGCGCTGGACGAGTTGCCGGCAAATACGATGTCCGAACCGATGTTTACGGTTGCCCCGCTCGCGGCATTTATGCAGTTCGTGGTGCCATTTAAGGTCAAACCGGTCAAAGTCAGCGAGACACCGACCCCGCTTGCATTGACGCAAAC
>JAEYTV010000214.1 GCA_023433855.1 Pseudomonadota bacterium
GGTATAGGCCTTGCCGTTCTGGGCTATGGGGGTAACGGTTGCCATGAGGGGATTATCCTGCAAATGCGATTTTCAGGACGGCGAAAAGACAGAGGCCGCCGACCAGCAGTGAAAAGAACGCGTTGAGCATGAGCAGCACGACCTTCGTGCCTTCCGAATGGATGTAGTCCTGGATCACTTCCTCCATCCCGAGACGCATGTGGATGATGCTGGCGATCACGGTGAGGCCATTGATCGTCGCCACGAAGGGATTGGCGAGCGCGTCTACTACCTCTGCATAAGGGCGCCCCGAATACATGATCAGGAAAATGATGTAGAAAAGCAGCAGCGGCACAAGAGCCACCGAAGTGGTTCGCACGCGCCAGAAATGTTCGGTGCCGCTCTTGGCCGAGCCGAGCCCGCGGACTTTACCGAGAGGAGTACGCATATCCATGAAACTGTCTCCTCACCGCATGATCAGTACGACCGCCCATATGGCGATCGTCAGGACGATGGACGCAACCAGGTTCGCCTTGGCGAGCTTCGTGGAAAACTCCTTCTCGAACCCGTAGCCGAGATCCCACATTAGGTGGCGCAGCCCACCGATAAGATGGTGAATCAGAGCCCAGGTATAGCCGAACAGGACGAGTTGACCGAGGACCGAACCGAACAGCCAGTTGACCTGGTTGAAATACTCCTCGCCCGAGGCCGCGGCGATAAGCCACGCGGCAACCAGAAGCGTGCCGAAGTACAACGCGCCACCGGTAATGCGGTGGACGATCGACATCGCCATGGTGGGAACGAATTTGTAGACTTGAAGATGCGGCGACAGGGGCCGGTTGTTTGTCACATTCGCCATCAGGACCTCGCGGCGTGGTATGCGGTATTAAGGGCGGGCGCCTGCAATACACGGTGCCGAAGAAATGTGCATTGCATCATTGGCGTGGTTTAATCTCACCGGTGCCGGTCGACAAGAACAATTCAGGCGGATTTCAAATTTAATCGATTGTGTCTTCATCAAGGCATCGTCCGGCCAACCTGCCGGCGACGTTAACCATGATTTACAAAGATTTCGTTGCTTCTAGCTCCTTCCGCGCCATTTCGTGTTAACGGATTGTTAACCTTTCGCGGAGTTCGCCATGATAGCGAATCGAATAAAGCCTGTCGTGGTCGCCACGCTCATGGTTGCAGCCCTCACCTCTAGCGCGGATGCGACCGAGCGCCGCCATCATCGCGATCATGGCCTTCACCGACATCATCACGTGGAAAACAACCGCTGGGATCGCCAGGGTGACGGCAGGCGGAACCGGCCCGCCGAAATCGACTATATGACCGGCAACTTGCCTGGTCACTCGATCAGGCACGTACGGCAGTTCTCCGGTTTTTACGGCGGTGGGATCGACGCTTACCCGGTTCGCGGCAACGGCATCTATTTCCTAAAGGATGGCGGTTACTGGCCGCGGCGCGAAGGAGCGCCGGTTATCCTCGCCCCCAAGGCCAAGATCATCGACGTTGAGGTGGAGATGCGCAACAACGCGTTCGCCTCGCAGGCCTGCGCGTTCGAGGCGGGAGTATGCGTCATCCGCGGCGGAAACTGAAGAACGAAGACGGTTTGTCCCCCGGTGATCAACGTGCAGACGGATAACCGGTCAGCGACCATGCTCCCCGACAGGGCGGCGAGGCAAGAGCCGCTGAAACGCCGACACCTCCCGATCTAGACAAATCGCCAGACGGTCGTCTTCTTCACCTCACTGTCCTCGAGAGCGCGCGTCACCGGCACCTCGTAGACGGCGAGGCGTTCAAGCCGTTCCTTGGGGCAGTAGCTTCGCCCCGGATCACCGACCAGCACCAGCTTTCCTTGTTCCGCAAGTTTTGCAAACCAGCACACGGCGGTTTGCGCCAGGTCGCGGTCATAGAAGACATCCCCCGCCAGGATCACCTCCGCATCGACGTCCTTGCCGATCAGGTCTTCGCGCATGAACCGGATCGGAACCCCGTTCACCCCAGCGTTGAGGGCCACGGCAGCTTCAGTCCAGGGGTCGATATCCACCGCGAGCACATCGGCTGCCCCCGCCATCTTGGCCGCGATCCCGACGACCCCAGAACCGGTGGCGAAATCCAGCACCGCCTTTCCGGCCACCGCCCGGGGGTGATCGAGGATGTAACGCGCGAGCCCCTGCCCGCCCGCCCAGGCGAATGCCCAGAACGGAGGCGGCAGGCCGAGCTCTTCGAGCTCGTTCTCCGTCTTTGTCCACAGGTCATGCGCCTCGTCGGCCAGGTGGAGCCGGATCTCCGGCACGTGCGGCGGCGCGCTGAGCCCGGTGTTCTGCAGGATGAAGGTCCGGGGGTCTGTCTTCAAGGCGGGCTTAATCCGGCGACCGTGGCGGATCGTCGAGACCACCGAGGCGGCAGATCTCGAGATACTCTTCCTCCGTCACCGGCTGAACCGAAAGCCGCATGGAGGTGACCAGCGACATCGTGGCGAACTTCGGATTGGCTTTGATGTCCTTCAGCGTCACCGGGGTAGGCAAGTCCATCACGGCGCGAATATCGACGCAATCCCAACGGGGATCGTCCTTCGCGGTAGAGTCAGGGTGGGACAGGGCGCAAACCTCGACAATCCCGACGATCTCGAGCCCCTCATTCGAATGGTAGAAGAAGCCCTTGTCGCCTATCTTCATGGCCCGCATGTTGTTGCGGGCCTGGTAGTTGCGCACTCCCGTCCATTCTTCGCCTGCGGCACCCTTGGCCTTTTGATCCTCCCAGGACCATACATCAGGTTCGGATTTGTAGAGCCAATAGGCCATGGATCGTCCTCATGCCGCCGGATTGTTGAAGACCCAGTTCCAAGCCTTCACTTCGACCTTTTCGAAGAGACCGGCGAGGTAATAGGGATCCGCCTCCGCAATCGCACGTGCCGCCGCCATGTCTGGTGCCTCGACGACGACCAGGCTGCCATTCGGCTTGCCCTCGTCATCCAGGAATGGACCGGCGAATTTCAACGTGCCGTCCGCATTCAGCTTGTGCAGATGCTCCAGGTGCACTGGTCGGGTGTCCGTGCGGACATGCAGATGCCCCGGCTTGTCGGTGCAGAGAAAGGCAAACAGCATCGGGTTCTCCTCAGTAATCCTGTTCGGTCTTAATTGGTCGGCTCATGAGTTGCTCCATGGCGGTCATCACGTCGAGCGTTCCTTCGATGATCGCCGCCACCGCTTCGGCGATTGGGAGTTCGACTGAAAAGCTCTTGCCGAGGCGCGCCGCCACTGCCGCCGTGTGCACGCCCTCGACGAGCGGTCCGGCGACGCTTGCAGCAGGCTCCCCACTGCCGAGTGCCAATCCGAATCTGAAGTTTCGAGACTGCAGGCTGGTGCCGGTCAGGACGAGGTCGCCGAGCCCCGAAAGCCCCCTTACCGTCTCGGCCCGTCCGCCCATCGCCGTCACCAGTCGCGACATTTCGGCAAGCCCGCGCGAGATTAGCGCAGCGCGGGCGGATTCGCCCAACCCCGCTCCCTCGACGATACCGCAGGCGATCGCCAGCACGTTCTTGAGGGCGCCGCCGAGTTGTACCCCTATCCTGTCTGTTGAGGCATAGAGCCGGAAGGTTCGGCTGGAGAGCAGGACGGCCAGTTCCTCGGACAACGCCTGGTCCGCGGCCGCGACCACCATGGCAGTCGGCAGACCCCGGGCAATGTCGGCGGCGAAACCCGGACCCGACAGTGCGGCAATGGGATGATGCGGCAAATCCGAGGAGAGGACATCCGTCAGCAGCCGTCCGGAGGCCTTGTGAATGCCTTTCGCGCAGGTGACGACCACCGCCGCACGCGCGAGATAGGGACCGTAATGACTTGCCGCATCTGTCTGGGCTTGCGACGGCATGGCGAAGAGCACGAAACGTGCCTCGGTAATCGCATCCGGCTCTGCGGAAAATTCGAGCGCATCCGGCAGGGGCACGCCGGGTAGCGCCGCATCGTGCACGCGATCGTCACGCAGATCGCTCATGAGATCGGGATCGCGGCCAACCAGCGTCACCTGGTGACGGTTTTCCAGAGCGATGACGGTGGCCAGCGCCGTGCCGAACGCCCCGGCGCCGATAACAACGATCCGCTCGCGCTTGTCGCTCATGCCTTGGCACCACGCTTGCCGGAACCGAGCAGCGCCTGAGCCCGGTTGTCCAGTGGCCATCGGGATCGCGGCGCCACATCGAGAGGATCCGCCGGCATGCCCTCCGCCAGCCGCTCCAGCCCAGCCCAGGCGATCATCGCGGCATTGTCTGTGCAAAGGCGAAGCGGCGGCGCGATGAAGCGGAAGCCGTTTTCGATGCAGAGCGCCTGAAGCGTCCGGCGTATTTCCTGGTTGGCGGCAACGCCACCGGCCACCACCAGTGCGCGCTCCACATCAAGATGCCCGAACTCCCGCCTGAAGCGGGCAAGCCCTCGGCCGATGCGGTCCCGCAGGGTGCGGGAAATCGCCTTCTGGAATGAGGCGCAAATGTCAGCGACGTCCTCGTCCGAAAGCGGGGCGATCTCCGTGGCTGCCTGTCGCACGGCGGTCTTGAGGCCGGAAAACGAGAAATCGAGCCGGGCCTCCCCCACCAGCGGACGCGGGAATGAGAAGCGGTCCCGGTCGCCGGTCTGCGCTGCCTTTTCCACGGCCGGACCACCGGGATAGGGCAAGCCAAGCAGCTTTGCCGTCTTGTCGAAGGCTTCGCCCAGCGCATCGTCGATCGTTGTTCCCCAGCGCTCGTATTCCCCGACACCGCGAACCAGCACGAGCTGCGTATGTCCGCCCGAAACCAGCAGCATCAGGTAGGGGAAAGCAAGCCCGTCCGTCAGCCGCGCTGTAAGCGCATGGCCTTCCAGATGGTTGACGGCAAAGAGCGGCTTCCCGGCCACCCGGGCAATGGCCTTGGCCGTCATCAGCCCGACGATCAGGCCGCCAATCAGGCCCGGGCCGGCGGTTGCCGCCACAGCGTCGATCTCCGCAAGCGAAAGATCGGCACGATGCAGCGCTTCCTCGACGAGACCATCAAGCGCCTCCACATGGGCGCGGGCAGCGATCTCCGGAACGACACCTCCGTAGGCGCTGTGTTCATCGAGCTGAGACAAGACCACGTCCGAGAGAATCTCGCCGCGGCCGTCCTCGTGACGTGCGACCACTGCCGCGGCGGTCTCGTCGCAGCTGGTTTCGATGCCGAGGATGCGAAGAAAGGTCGCCATCCCTAAACTAGGCCCTATCCTTGATTGCGAGGTGGATGAAACAGGTCTACGAGGAGTTCCGGTAACAACGGAATGACGCGGATGCAAACAAAACCTTTCCGGATCGGGACACGCGGCAGCCCCCTTGCACTTGCTCAGGCATCGGAAACCCGAGCTCGCCTGATGGCGGCACATGGTCTGCCCGAGGAGATGTTCGAGATTGTCGTGCTGTCGACGACCGGCGACCGGATCAACGATCGCCCCCTGACGGAACTGGGCGGCAAGGGTCTTTTCACGCAGGAACTGGAAGAGGGGCTTCTCTCCGGTGATCTGGATTTCGCCGTGCATTCCTCAAAGGACATGCCTACGAAACTGCCCGGCAGCCTCAAGCTTGCCGCCTATCTGCCTCGCGAGGATTTCCGCGACGCCTTCATTGGCCGAACCGCTCCGACCCTCACCGCCTTGCCGGATGGCGCGACCGTGGGCTCCTCGTCGCTTCGACGCCAGGCCCTGATACGGCGCCTTCGGCCAGACATTACCGTCATCACCTTTCGCGGCCTGGTCGATACGCGATTGCGCAAGCTGAACGAGGGGCAGGTCGACGCCACACTGCTTGCCTATGCGGGGCTCAAACGCTTGTCGAAGGAGGATGTTGTCACCGAGTTGCTCGACCCCTCGGAGTTCCCACCAGCTCCTGCACAGGGGGCGATTTGCGTCGAAAGCCGCATCGATGACGCGCGGGTCGACGCACTGCTCGACGCGATCAATGATCGCCCGACCTTCGACGCCGTTTCCTGTGAGCGGGCCTTCCTCGCGGCACTCGATGGCTCCTGCCGCACCCCGATCGCGGGTTATGCCGTCTGTGAAGGGGGTCATCTCAGATTTTCGGGGATGATCCTCACGCCCGACGGCGCTAGAGAACATTCGATCGAGATAGATGGTCCGCGTGAACAGGCAGAAGATCTCGGCCGCAAGGCCGGAGAAGCGGTGAGAACGGCTGCCGGTACTGGCTTCTTCGAAACCTGGAACTGATCGGATGCGGATCGTTGTAACCCGCCCTGAAGCCTCCGCCCAGGCTACGGCCGACCGACTGCGGGCGCTCGGCCATCAGCCGGCACTCCTTCCCTTGACGAAACCTGTGCATCACCCGGACGTGGCCAAAAACGCACTGCGCCAGCATCACGGGGCACTCGCCGTCACCAGCGCAGAAGCGGTTCGCGTGTTGTCCACGATCGAAGCGCACATTGCACCTCATCTCGGCGATATGCTGTTTGCAGTGGGCGCGGCGACGGCGAGAGCCGCGGAGGCGGCCGGCTTCCGGAACATCGTCGTTGGAAACGGCACCGGCGTGATGCTCGCCGAGTTGATCGCCGGCCGCAAGTCCGATTTCAGCCCACCCCTGCTCTATCTTGCAGGCAAGCCTCGCTCCCCGCGATTCGAACAGGGCCTGGCGAAACACGCTGTCCCCTGCGTAACGGTGGAGATCTACGAGATGTACCCTGTACCTCATGCCGACGAAGCGGTGTCGCACGTACTGCGCGGGCCCTCTGCCGACGTGGTTCTGCTTTACTCGCGCGAGAACGCCCGACTTTTCTTCGAGCTTGCTGCACCTCACATGGACGCACTGGCCGCAACCCGGATACTGTGCCTCAGCGCCAACGTGGCAGAGGCCGTGCCGAACGAATTTGCCAAGAATATCAAGATCGCTGCCGAACTTGAGGAAGAGGCTCTTTTCACGCTCCTGTAGTTGGCGGTATCCGCAAAATCCCCGTGTCGCCCC
>JAEYTV010000219.1 GCA_023433855.1 Pseudomonadota bacterium
GATCGTCGCGGTCCAGAAATGCGGAATGAGATAAGGCAGGGCGTGACCGAGCCCGCCGATCGCGGTCATGATGCCCGAGGCAAGCCCCCGCTTCAGCGGAGAGCCACGCCCGGAGATCTTGCCGTCGTCATGGGCAGCTTCCGTAAACCCCATGGAAATCCCGGCGCCGACCGAGGCCGAAAGCCCGATCAGGAAGGTGGACCAGGTGTCTCCGGTCGCAAAGGCAGCGGCAAAGATGGGCGCCAGCGTCGAGACGGAACCGTCCATCAATCCCGCAAGACCGGGCTGGACGTAGGTGAGAATAAACTGGCGCCGGGCGGTCTGGTCCTCGTGCGATCTCACGTCCTCTGGCACATGCTTTTCCGTCAGCATGCGCGCGATGTCCTCGTGCCCATCTTCGGCCAACGCCAGGTCGCCGAGCAGCTTGCGGGTGGATGCGTCAGATACCCGTTGGGCAGCCTGCCTGTAGAAGCGCGCGGCCTGCTGCTCCATGGCTTCTGTCTGGGTTCGCACGGCGTCCAGCGGAAGGTTCTTTCTCAGCCAGTCGGGCTTGCGCTCGTAGAAGCCGCGGACATGCTCCCGTCGGATGAGCGGAATATGCTCGCCGAAGCGGGAGCGGAACAGCTCGATCAACGCGTTCTTGTGGGTCTGCTCGACCTCTGCCATGTCCTCGAAGACCTTGGCGCTCGCCGGATAGCGATCCCGCAGACTGTCGGCGTAATCGAGGTATATGCGCGCATCCTCCTCCTCGGAGGTGATCGCAAGTGCCAGGATCTCGCTTTCGGAGAGGGAATCGAAGGAACGTTTCGATACAGGCAAAAGGCCGAACATGGATCTTCCTCATTAGAACCGTTCTAAATTATCGGGTTTCTTGGAATTGTTCAAGATCACGGCTGAACGACACCCGGCACGCAGGACTGGCGAAACATTCGGCAAGGTGACCTACCTCTGCGCGCAATCATCGGATTTTTTTCTTGCCGTTGCCGAAATTTAAGGATTAAGAGCGGGCCGCGGGACAGGCCCGCTCAGTTGGAAAGTTCAAAAAGGCGAGACTTCGCATGAACCGCAGACATTTCTTCCGGCAGGCTACGACCGCAGGCGTGGGCGCCGTTGCCGCGACCGCGCTCGCAGCACCCGCCATCGCCCAGGAAAACCCGAAGATCACCTGGCGGATGACCTCCTCCTTCACCAAAAGCACGGATATCCTGTTCACTGCCTCGACCGAGATCGCCGAAAGCGTGAAAGAAGCCTCCGACGGCAACTTCACGATCCAGACCTTTGCGGCGGGCGATATCGTTCCCGGCCTTCAGGCAGCCGATGCCGTATCGAACGGCACGGTCGAGATGGCTCACTCCTGCTGCTATTACTACATCGGCAAGGATCCGACCTTCGCGCTCGGCACCGCGGTCCCCTTCGGCCTCAATGCGCGCCAGACCAATTCCTGGTTCCTGATCGGCGGCGGCAACGAACTGCTCAACGAGTTCCTCGCCACCTACAACCTCTATGCTCTTCCTGCCGGAAACACCGGCGCTCAGATGGGTGGATGGTTCCGCAAGGAGATCAACACCGTTGCCGACCTGAACGGCCTCAAGATGCGCATTGCGGGCCTGGCGGGCCAGGTCATGCAGAGAATGGGCGTCACCCCGCAGCAGATCGCCGGCGGCGATGTCTACGCGGCTCTGGAAAAGGGCACTATCGACGCCACCGAATTCGTCGGTCCCTACGACGACCAGAAGCTCGGTTTCGTGAAGGTCGCGAAATACTACTACTATCCCGCCTGGTGGGAAGGTGGTCCGGCCGTTCACGCCTTC
Organism: Pseudomonadota bacterium; assembly: GCA_023433855.1. Taxonomy (GTDB): domain Bacteria; phylum Pseudomonadota; class Alphaproteobacteria; order Rhizobiales; family Rhizobiaceae; genus Neorhizobium. The sequence goes on from JAEYTV010000219.1 coordinate 1,812, forward strand.
TTCAACCTGGACAAGTTCAATGGCCTGCCGAAGGCCTATCAGCGCATGCTGAAGGACGCCTGCGCGACAGCCAACCAGAACATGCTGGCCCGCTACGACGCCCACAACGCCAAGGCACTCAAGCAACTGATCGCGGAAGGCGCCGTCCTGAAGCCGTTCAGCCAGGACATCCTCGATGCCAGCTACAAGGCCGCTCAGGACGTCTATGCCGATCTCACGGCCAAGAACGAGTCCTTCAAGAAGATCTACGACAGCCAGCAGGCGTTCAAGAAGGACGCCTATCTGTGGAACCAGATCGCAGAATACACCTATGACACCTACATGATGGTTCAGCAGCGCAAGGGCACGCTGTAACCTCAGATACGAGCAAGCAGAGCCCGGAGAGATCCGGGCTCTGCTTTGTGAGTTTTGCTTGCTGTCTGCCGCAAGAAAGGCCTACAGCGATACGGATCTTGCAAAGCCCGCGACCGGCACGATGAGGAGAAGTTCCATGGACCGCAGACACTTTATCAGGCAGGCTGCCACGGCCGGCGTCGGCGCTGCCGCGGCAACGGCGCTCGCCGCCCCGGCTATCGCGCAGGACAGGCCCAAGATCACCTGGCGGCTGACCTCCTCCTTCCCGAAAAGCCTCGATATCATCTTCGGGGCTGCCCACGAGATCGCCGAAAGCGTCAAGAACGCCACGGACGGCAATTTCACCATCCAGATCTTTGCGGCAGGGGAACTCGTGCCCGGCCTGCAGGCGGCGGATGCCGTCGCCAATGGCACGGTGGAGATGGCGCATACCTGTTCCTACTACTATATCGGCCAGGATCCCGCCTTCGCGCTCGGCACGGCGATACCGTTCGGCCTCAATGCCCGCATGACCAATGCCTGGTTCACGGCGGGCGGCGGCAACGACCTGATCAACGAATTCCTGGCACCGCGCAATCTCTACGCGCTGCCCGCCGGCAACAGCGGAACCCAGATGGGCGGCTGGTTCCGCAAGGAGATCAACACCATCGACGATCTCAAGGGCCTCAAGATGCGCATCGCCGGCCTCGCGGGCCAGGTCATGCAGAAGGTCGGGGTCACGCCGCAGCAGATCGCCGGCGGCGACGTCTATGCGGCACTGGAGAAGGGCACGATCGACGCCACCGAGTTCGTCGGGCCCTACGACGACCAGAAGCTCGGTTTCGTAAAGGTCGCCAAATACTACTATTACCCTGCCTGGTGGGAGGGCGGCCCGGCCATGCATGCCTTCTTCAACCTGGAGAAATTCAACGGCCTGCCGAAGAGCTACCAGCAGATTCTGGCCAATGCCTGCGCGTCGGCCAACAACAACATGCTGGCCAATTATGACGCCCGCAATGCGGCGGCGCTGAAGCAGCTGGTGGCGGAAGGGGCCGTCCTGAAGCCCTTCAGCCGCGAGGTCATGGAAGTCTGCTTCAAGGCTGCGATGGAGGTCTACGCCGACCTCTCCGCCAAGAGCCCCGCCTTCAAGAAGCTCTATGACAGCCAGCAGGCCTTCAAGAAGGACGCCTATCTCTGGGCTCAGGTCGCCGAATATTCCTACGACACCTTCATGATGACGCAGCAGCGCGCGGGCGTCCTCTGATCCACCATGTGCCTGCGGAAGCCTAGGCGATGCCTGGGCTTCCCTTCGGCGGCAGCCGTCAGGCGGGTTCGAGGTCGCCTTCCTTGCGCTGCGGCAAGGGTGGGAAGGCAAGCGCGATCAGCACCGCGCCAAGTCCGACCAGCGCCGAACCGAAGAACAGCCAGTTGTAGTTGTTGAACTGGTCGAATGCCCAGCCGCCGGCCAGCGGCCCGAAGGCCATGCCGATGCACGACAGCATCGACGCTGCCCCCAGCACCGTTCCCAGAATCTTCGGGGGGAAATATTCGCCCGCCAGCACCGCGTAGAGCGGCATCACGCCACCATAGGTCCCACCGAAGATGATGGCCAGCATGTAGAAAAAGGCAAGATCGGATGCCATCGTGTAGGCCGCGATCACCGCCGCCTGGATCATCAGTCCGGCTATCAGCACCGGCTTGACGCCGATCCTGTCGGCAAGGACCCCGAAAAGAACTCGGCCGCCGAGCCCGGCGGCACCTTCGACGCTGTAGATCGTCACTGCCGCCATGGGCGCAATGCCGCAAAACATCGCGTAGCTGACCATGTGGAAGATCGGCCCGGAATGGGCTGCGCAGCAGGCAAAGAAGGTGAAGGCGAGCACCAGGAACCGGGGAGAGGCAAGCACTGTCGCCAAAGGCATGCCGGCATGGCTCCGCCTCTCCGCCGAAGTCCCGGCCCTGGCCGCCGCCGGACTGCGCACGAGCAGCGCCGTCGGCAGCAAGACTGCCCACGCTCCGATCCCGATCAGCAACATCGCCACACGCCAGTCGTCGTAATAGGAGATCAACCAGCGCGCGAAGGGGGAGATCGTCATCGGCGCGACGCCCATGCCCGCAGAAACGAGCGAAACGGCAAGGCTTCGATGCTCGTCGAACCAGGACATGGTGAGCGCGATCATCGGCGCGAAGAACGCGCTTGCCGAAAGGCCGATCAGGCAACCATAGACGAGTTGGAAAAGAAGCAGGTCCTCCACCCTGCTCGCCAGCACCAGCGCAAGCCCGAGCAGAACCGCACCGACGAGCACGACGATGCGCGCGCCAAAACGGTCGCTCGCCGCACCCCAGAGGAAGCCGCCAAGACCCATCACGATAAAATTGACGGTCATCGCGCTGGAGATCCCGGCGCGTGACCACCCCGTGTCTGCCGCGATCGGCTCGAGAAAGATGGCGAGCGAAAACATCGTTCCCACCGCGACGCATCCCATCAGTGCGCCCGACGCGACGATGACCCAGCGATAGCTGCCACTCATGTCCTGCTCCCGTTGCCAAAGGGTCCGCACGCGGCGCAAGGCGGCCGCGTCATCCGCCCAAGGACGATCGGCCTGTCCCTCTCCCGACAACCCTGCGGAAGATTATCGCCCGACGGCCATGCTGCAACAGAAAAGCCCCGCACGCGGCGGGGCTTTGACAACCGTTCTTCTTGTGCCGTCAGGCGCCCATGTTCGGACGAGGCTTGCCGACGTTACTATTGGTCGACGCAGTCTTCCCGTCCGGCTCCTGACCATAATAGGTACCACCCAGATGGCCGCCACCGCTGGTGTTCTCGACCTGCTGTTCAGCGCGTTTGACAGCTTCTTTCACGTCACTTTTGCTCATCTCTGTCCTCCAGCGTTGGGGTGTGTGACAAGAGGGTAACCGCTCGTCCGGGCATATGTTCCGAGCAATGGCGTGTTCCGTCGCTTGACGAGAAACGCCCGCCGCGATAATCGGGAATGGTCATTTCCAAACATTGAGGTCTCATGACCCTCGTTCCTTCAGCCGTCGCGGCGGCACGCCCGCGCGGCCGCCCGCGCGAATTCGACATCGACCAAGCGCTGGACAAGGCGATCCTGGTGTTCTCCGAACGGGGCTACCACGGCACATCCATAACGGACCTGAAACAGGCCATGGGGCTCACCGCTGGCAGCATCTACAAGGCCTTCAAGGACAAGAAGGCCATCTTTCTTGCCGCCTTCGACCGTTACAAGCAGGTCCGCAATGCTGGCCTCATGCTGGAAATCGCTCGCGGCACGAACGGACGCGACAAGGTGCGGCGCATGCTGCTTTTCTACGCGGAAGCCTCGCATGGCGAGGCCGGCCGCCGTGGCTGCCTTGTTGTCGGCACCGCGGTCGAACTTGCGGTCTTCGACACGGAGGCCGCCGCCAGGGTCGATCGCTCGATGGCCCAGACCGAGCGCCTGTTCGCCACTCTGATCGGCCAGGGGCTGGAAGATGGCTCCATCGCCCGCCCAGTCGATCCGGCGATGACCGCATATCTTCTGCTCTCCGTCTGCCAGGGCTTGCGCGTCCTCGGCAAGACGAGTCCGGACCGGCGCCGTGCGATCATGGTGGTGGACGCCGCCATGAAAATTCTCGACTGACTTTCTGCTCCCCTCCCGAGGAACCGCTTCATGACAAGCAGTACAGCCGCCACGGCTCCACCCAGTGCCGGCACCCCGATGTCGGCCGGCCTTACATTCACCATGGCCGTCGCCTGTGGCCTGCTGGTGGCCAACATCTATTATTCGCAGCCTCTCGCCGGCCCGATCGCTGCCTCCATCGGCCTGCCGGTCCATGCCACCGGGCTGATCGTCACGCTGACCCAGATCGGCTATGGGCTCGGCCTGCTGCTGGTTGTTCCGCTGGGCGACCTCATCGAAAACCGGCGGCTGATCATCACCATGATCGTGGTCTCGGCGGGCGCGCTTGTCGCTGCCGGGCTTTCCACCGCGGCGGTGCCGTTTCTGGCCGCCTCACTGGCCATCGGCATCGCCTCCACGGCGGCGCAGATGATCGTCCCCTTTGCGGCAAGCCTGACGCCGGATGCGCATCGTGGCCGTGTCGTCGGCAATGTCATGAGCGGCCTGATGGTGGGAATCATGATGGCGCGCCCGGTTGCGAGCTTCATCGCACGGTTTTCCTCCTGGCACGTGGTCTTTCTGTTCTCGGCAGCCGTAATGGTCGGCGTCGGGGTCGTCCTCGCCTACCGTCTCCCCAGGAGGGCGCCTGAGACCAGGATGACCTACGGCGCACTTCTTTCCTCCATGGCCAGGCTTTATGCGACGCAGCCCGTGCTTCGCCGCCGTGCCTTTTATCAGTGCTGCCAGTTCGCAGCCTTCAGCATCTTCTGGACGGTCACGCCGCTGGTCCTCGCCGGCCCGAGCTTCGGGCTCACCCAGGCGGGTATCGGGCTGTTTGCGCTGGCGGGTGTTGCCGGCGCCATCGCCTCGCCGATCGCCGGACGGCTGGCCGACAGGAACCTCAGCCGCCCGGCAACCCTGTTCGGCATCATGGCCGTTGCCGTTGCCTACCTCATCACCCACATCGCCCCGGACGGGTCGGGGCTGGCGCTTGCGGTGTTCACCGGGGCCGCCATCCTGCTCGATTTCGGCGTCACCATGACCCTGGTGACTGGCCAACGGGCGATCTACAGCCTCGCCCCCGATCTGCGCAGCCGCCTCAACGGGTTGTTCATGGCAAGCTTCTTCTGTGCCGGCGCCGTGGGTTCCGCGGTCGGCGCCTGGGCCTTCGCCGAGAGGGGCTGGATGCTGGCTTCGATGATCGGCCTTGCCCTTCCGCTGGTCGCGCTTGCCTACTCGCTTACCGAGAAGCGGACCTGACCCGGGCGCCAAGATCGGACGCTGCTGGCGCCATCAACCTATCCGCTTGTAGAACAGCGTGGTCCCACAGAAGCCGCCTTCCGGCCAGAGGGCATAATCGGGAATGACGCCGACCCTCTGCCAGCCGAAACGCGGGTAGATCCGTTCGGCGTCGCTGCCGGTCGCGGTGTCGAGCACCAGGAGCGTACGCCCGCGCCTGGCCGCCTCCGCCTCCACCGTCTCCATCAGTCGGCGCGAGAGGCCGCGGCCGCGCGCCGAGCGATGCACAAGCAGTTTCATCAAATCGCCGCGATGCGGCTGGTTCGGTTTGGTTGCAAACCCGACCTGCACCGATCCGACGATCCTCCTGTCGACCGCCGCCGCGGCGAGGATGATGGCTCCCCTCTCCACCTCACCGGCGATGTCGCTCCAGTAGCCGATAGCATCCTGCGGCGAGAACGGCAGCATGAAGCCGAGCGAAGCCCCGCCGTTGATGCAGTCGGACAGCACCTCGCAGAGGTCCGGAACGGCGGCGCGGACGTCATCGGCATCCAGGATACGGATCGTCGTCATTGTTGCTTCTTTCACAGCAGATCGCTAGCGCCCACGGTCGAGGATCACCGCGTAGCGTGCAGGCTTGTCGGATGGATTGTGGAAAACGAAGGCGTCGCCGATGTCCATGAACAGGCAATCGCCGGGATGAAGCGTGTGGACCGTCTTGCCGATGATCATCTCCAGCACGCCCTCGAAGAGCCAGATGTGCTGGGTCATCGCTCGGCTTTCCTCGCGAGGCGGAAAACTGACGCGGGCGCCGGCGGGAAAATCAACCTCGACGATATCGACGCGGCTCGGCACGCGAGGGGGCGAAACCGACCGGCGCAGGTAACCGCTGTGCGGGTCGCGCCAGAGCCTCTGGTCCGCCCGCCGGCTGAGCGGCGACGTCGCTTCCCGGTCATCGGCGAAGAAGGCCGACAAGCTCAGACCAAGTGCCTCGCAGAGCCTGGCGAGCAGCGCCGCGGTGGGGCTCGCCTCTCCCCGCTCGACACGCGATATCATTGCCCGGCTGACGTTGGACCGCCGCGAGAGCTCCTCCAGGGTCAAGCCTGCGTGGAGCCGCAAGCCCTTCAGCCGCTCGCTGATCGCCAAGTCGATATGCTGCGCCGCGTTATCCATTATAAGAGAATGACATTCCCTTTTCTAGGAATCAAGCCTCGCGTGAAAATCCATTGTGCGGTGGCGTTTCCACGATAGCCTTTCCGGCCTGCGATCGGCTATGGGAGCAACATCGCAAGAGGACCGGGTCTGCCGCCTCCTCCAGGCGATCCGGAGAAACCAGATGAGCGGTCTGACAGCGGTAGCCGCGTCGCCCCTTTCCATTGCCAGCATCGTCATCTCCATGACGCTCGCTGCGGTCGGCAGCGGCGTGATGTTTGCCTATGTGCCCTTCATGCTGACCCAGACAGCGGCACCCTGGGCGGCCGGTGCGGCCGTCACCGCCGTCGCTTTCGGAGGGCTGATCGGCTGTGTCCTCGGCGGACCGCTGATCAAGCGGGTCGGGCATGCACGGCTTTTCGCCTGCTCGATGGCGATGGTGGTGATCGCCGCCGTACTCATCGCGGCGGACCTGCCGGCCGCCATGTGGATCTTTGCGCGCGGTCTCTACGGCGCCGCAGCCAACGTCAACTTCATCATCGCCCAGAGCTGGCTGAACCACGCCGCCTCCAACGAATGGCGGGGCAAGGCCATGTCCTTCTTCTACATGGCCTATGTGCTCGGCCTCGGCTGCGGTGCGTGGCTGTTCGGCCGCATCCCGACGGACGGCAATCTCGCCCCGCTTGCCGTCATCTTCTTCACCGCGCTTGCCATCCTGCCGATCGGCCTCACCCGGCTGCCGAACCCGCCGCCGCCGGCAAGCGTCAGGGTCGACCTGAAGATGGCCTGGCGCATATCGCCGGTGGGGCTCGCCGGCGTCCTGGCCTCAGGCGGACTGTCCATGGTGATCCAGGGATTTACCCCGATCTATGCGGCCACCAACCACGTCTCCCAGAAGGAGATCGCGCTGCTGATGTTCGTGATGCAGACCGGGCTCCTGTTCGTTCAATATCCTCTCGGCATGCTGTCTGACCGCATCGACCGCCGCAAGGTGCTTCTCATCACCTGCGGCATCGTCGTCGCGGCCGGTATTGCAGCGCTATTCGTCTCCTTTTCGACGATGATCTTGCTGATGGTCGTGTTCCTTGTGTTCGGCGGCGCGATCGAGACCGTCTACTCGGTTGCCAATGCGCATGCCAACGACCGCGCCGAGCCGGGGGCCTACGTGCCGCTTTCCTCGACGCTGCTGGTCGCCTGGTCGATCGCCGCAACGGTCGTGCCGCTCGGCGTCACCCTCCTGACGCCGGTTTTCGGGCCGCATACCTTCATCTACGCGATCATCCTGGTGGCGCTCTGCTACGGCGGATATGTGATCCTGCGGCTGAAGGAACGGGGCCCCGCGCCGGAAGAAGAGCGGGAAAGCCACGAGGTGCGCAGCGCGCAGCTGCCGAACGCGGCCATTCTCACGGAGCCCGGCGCCGGAGGCCCTGCGGACTAGCGCCCGTTATCGTCAATGAAGGGTTATCTTTCCGCTTTGCGGCAAGGAACGGCACTGCTATATGCGCGGGCCATGAGCACCAATTCCGCCCGCACGCCTCTCGACCACATCCGCAACTTCTCCATCGTGGCGCATATCGACCACGGGAAGTCGACGCTCGCCGACCGGCTGATCCAGTCGACCGGAGGCCTTGCCGACCGCGAGATGTCGGAACAGGTCCTCGACAACATGGAGATCGAGCGCGAGCGCGGCATCACCATCAAGGCCCAAACCGTTCGCCTCCACTACAAGGCGAACAACGGCGAGACCTATGTGCTGAACCTCATCGACACACCCGGCCACGTCGACTTCGCCTATGAGGTGTCGCGGTCGCTGTCTGCCTGCGAAGGTTCGCTGCTGGTGGTCGACGCTTCCCAGGGCGTCGAGGCACAGACGCTCGCCAACGTCTACCAGGCGATCGACAACAACCACGAGATCGTCACCGTCCTCAACAAGATCGACCTGCCGGCGGCCGAACCCGACCGCATCAAGGAACAGATCGAGGAAGTGATCGGCATCGACGCATCCGACGCCGTGCTGATCTCGGCAAAGACCGGTTTCGGCATCCCGGATGTGCTGGAAGCGATCGTCCAGAAGCTGCCGGCGCCCAAGAGCGAGCTTGGCGAAAAGGGCCCACTGAAGGCGCTTCTCGTCGACAGCTGGTACGATACCTATCTCGGCGTCATGGTTCTGGTGCGCATCATCGATGGCGTGCTGACCAAGGGCCAGACCATCCGCATGATGGGCACCGATGCAAAATATACCGTGGAGCGGGTCGGCGTGCTGACCCCGAAGATGGTCCAGGTGGATTCCCTCGGGCCAGGCGAGATCGGCTTCATCACCGCCTCGATCAAGGAAGTGGCCGATACCCGTGTCGGCGATACGATCACCGAGGACAAGCGGCCCACCGCCCAGGCCCTGCCGGGCTTCAAGCCGGCTCAGCCGGTGGTGTTCTGCGGCCTCTTCCCGGTCGATGCCGCCGACTTCGAGGACCTGCGCGCCGCCATGGGCAAGCTGCGTCTCAACGACGCCTCCTTTTCCTTCGAGATGGAAAGCTCCGCCGCCCTCGGCTTCGGCTTCCGCTGCGGCTTCCTCGGCCTCCTGCATCTCGAAATCATCCAGGAACGCCTGGAACGCGAGTTCGATCTCGACCTGATCGCCACCGCTCCTTCGGTCGTCTATCATCTCCACATGACCGACGGCTCGACGCGCGAACTGCACAACCCGGCCGACATGCCGGACGTCGTCAAGATCGCCTCGATCGAGGAGCCGTGGATCAAGGCGACGATCCTCACCCCGGACGACTATCTCGGCGGCATCCTCAAGCTCTGCCAGGACCGTCGCGGCATCCAGACCGAACTCACCTATGTCGGCAAGCGCGCCATGCTCACCTACGAGCTGCCGCTCAACGAAGTGGTGTTCGATTTCTACGACCGCCTGAAGTCGATCTCCAAGGGCTATGCCTCCTTCGACTACCACCTGCACGGCTACCGCGAGGGCAATCTCGTGAAGATGTCGATCATGGTCAACGGCGAGCCGGTCGACGCCCTCTCCATGCTCGTCCACCGCTCGGCGGCCGAAAAGCGCGGTCGCGACATGTGCGAGAAGCTGAAGGACCTGATCCCGCGGCACATGTTCAAGATCCCGATCCAGGCGGCGATCGGCGGCAACGTGATCGCCCGCGAAACCATTTCGGCGTTGCGCAAGGACGTGACCGCCAAGTGCTACGGCGGCGACGCCACCCGCAAGCGCAAGCTTCTGGAAAAGCAGAAGGAAGGCAAGAAGCGCATGCGGCAGTTCGGCAAGGTCGACATCCCGCAGGAAGCCTTCATCGCGGCGCTCAAGATGAAGGACGATTGAGGGAGCCCCCCTCCCTCGACAAGCTTCCCGCGCATTGAGGCTCCGGCTGTTCTCGGCCCGAGGGGGTCATTCAGAGGACCGCCTCGGTGTCTGAAGCGCGGTGGACCGCGGAATGAGCCTTGGGCAGGAAGGCAGCCGCGTCACTCCGACCGTCTCTCGTGCACCGGCCGTTGTCATGTGTCGGCAGAGCATGACATATGGGAGAATGGCAAAGCAGTTCCCTCATTTAGAACCACATCATCATCGCTTCATCGAAGCGCAGCACATGTTCTTCACGGCATCGGCTGCACCGACCGGCCATGTTAACGTATCGCCCCGCAGCACCGACATGTTCCGCGTGCTCGGCGACAATGCCGTCATGTACCTAGACCGCACCGGCAGCGGGAACGAGACCGCAGCGCACCTGCGGATCGATCCACGGCTGACCATCATGTTCTGCGCGGTCGAGGGGCCGCCGTTGATCATGCGGCTCTACGGCCGGGGCAGGGTCATCCACCGCGACAGCGGCGAGTATGCCGATCTTCTTGCAGATTTCTTCGATAATGATCCACCGCTGGGTGCAAGGCAGATGGTCAGGCTCGACATCGACCTTGTGCAGACCTCATGCGGATACGGGGTGCCGCTCTTCGACTACAGAGAAGAGCGCCCGCAGATGGACGCGTGGGCAGGCCAAGGGCGTGGACGGTATAGAGGCCTACTGGCGCGAAAAGAACCAGAAGAGCCTTGACGGTTTCCCCAGTGGGCTCTTCGATCCCCCTGGCGAGGAGGAGGTAAGCAACGGCAGGTAACCGGGAACCGGCCTTGACGTCTCTGGGTCTGCGGGCGGGAGCGGACCTTACATGGATACTTCGAGGCGTGTTCGCTTCCGGCGCTTCAGCGCCATGACAGCAGTCGGCCCGAAGCGGACATCTTTCGGCGGCGGGTTCGTTGAGAACGGAAGCGGCGTTATGATCGAGAGATGTACCCGCCTCCGGTACAGGATGGCTTCGATCGGAAAGTCGTTTTGTCATCGAGTGCGTTTTGCGGCACCCGACCTGTTGAGATCGGGTGCAGCGCTTTTGCCTCTTAGACCTGCCGCAGGCCCCCGTCGACACACAGTTCAGCACCTGCGATGTAGCTCGCGTCATCGCTCAACAAGAACAAGGCGGCCGCAGCCACTTCTGAAGGCCGTGCCATCCGACCCATGGGGATCGGTGCGACGATTGCCGCACGAGTGTCTTCCGCGACAGAAGCCATCATGTCCGTATCCGTGGGGCCGGGTGCCACGACGTTGACCCGGACACCCTTCGGTGCGAGTTCTGCCGTCCAGGTTCTAGCGTAGGATCGGACGGCTGCTTTGGTTGCGCAGTAGGTCCCGTAAGTCGCATAGCCGGCGCTCCCGGCTATGGAGCCGACGAGGACAACCGAGCCGCCTTCCGCCATTGCGGGCAGAGCTGCTTGGAAGCCGAACACCATGCCTCGGACGTTGACGTCGAAGTGGCGGTCGAAGTGCTCCGGCGTTATCTCGGCTATCTGCGAAGGCTCGGAAAGGCCTGCATTCAAGACAAGCGCGTCGATACGACCGTATGCTTCGCGCACTTTTTCGGCAGCAACCACCATGTCCTTCGGAGAGCTTGCGTCAGCCGCGATGCCCACCGCGCCCTCGCCGATAGCCTCGGCAGCCTTCTCGGCGTCTTCGCCTCTGCGACTGGTGATAAAGACCTTCGCGCCTTCGGCTGAAAGCCGCTCTGCAATCGCCAAGCCGATACCCTTGGCGCCCCCGACAACCAGGGCGACCTTGTTACTCATTCGAGCCATCGTGAATCCCTTTCAAGTGATGGTCTCGCCATGAGATGCATCAGATACTTGGTATCAATTACGCACCTGAAGTAGCCTAGATATGAACGAGTATACTGACTTGGAAGCACTTTCTCATCGCGCCCTATGCGACATGGCACAGGTTCGCCCGGTGCTGGACAAGATCGCCGACAAGTGGACGATCCTGATCCTGACGGTGATCTGTGCCAAACCCTCACGCTTCAACGAGATCAAGCGGCGACTTGACGGGATCACGCACAAGGCTCTCGCCGATGCTTTGAAGAGGCTTGAGCGGAACGGTCTTGTGACGCGGACTGTCCTGCCGACGCAACCGATCGGCGTCGAATACGCGATCACACCGCTTGGGCATTCACTGCGGGAGCCGTTCGAGGCTCTGTGTGCATGGTCGCTGGCAAATGGCAACAAGGTCGCGGCGGCGACGTTGCGCTATGACAACACAAAAACAGGTCGCTGACGATGTCGCTATGGCCGCTTGTGGCGCATCAGAGACCGGAACTCCGGCCCCTGTCGGCTCTCCACGGACGTCGACCGGCAGATGCCTGGTAAGTGCTTCTAACAAGGCAGGCTTAATTGGCAAAAAAACGGGTCGTCCGAATCTTTTAGTTCACATGTATTGCCATCAGGGTCGGCGAACGTGGCAACTTGGCCCCAC
>JAEYTV010000258.1 GCA_023433855.1 Pseudomonadota bacterium
TGGTTATGTTGCCAATTGGCGCACCGAATGGATCGCCTACGACGAGGGTGCGCTCCAGGCTCTCGGTGTCGGGCAGGCAGAGAAGGTGGCCGGCTTCATCCATATCGGATCTACGGATTTCCCGACCCCGGATCGTCCGCGTCCGGATCTCGCGCAGCTTGTGACTTACCTGGGCGGCGAGACCTGATGTTCTATGCCACGGATACCAACCTGCACGGATTGAAGCATGATCCCTTCAAGGCGATCGTCGCTCCCCGGCCGATAGGGTGGATTGGCACCAAGGGCAGGGACGGTTCGCTGAATCTGGCACCCTATTCTTTCTTCAACATCGTCTCGGACCGTCCGAAGCTGGTGATGTTTTCTTCCAGCGGGCGCAAGCACAGCCTGAAGAACGCGGGGGAGACCGGTGTCTTCACCGCAAGTCTCGCGAGCCGCCATCTGGCGCGAGAAGTCAACGCCTCCTCTGCGCCCGCGGATTATGGCGTGAGTGAATTCGACCTTGCGGGGCTGACGGCAGCCCCCGCCGAACTCGTCGATGCTCCTTACGTCGCGGAAGCCTACACGGTGCTCGAATGTCGTGTGACGGAATTGATTCAACCCAAGGATCTTGAGGGGAAAAGTGCGGACGCTTTCATGATCTTTGGCCAGGTCGTCGGGATCCGCATCCGTGACGAGATCCTGCGCGACGGCCGGATCGACATGAGCCTTGCACATCCCATCGCCAGGATGGGCTATCGGGACTATGCCGACGGCGGTTCCGATGTGTTCGAGATGGAGCGCCCGGCCGGCTCCTGACCTCAGGGCTGAAAGCTCTGGTTTATGATGGTAAGCTGCCACGGATGGCGAGTGAGTTTGCCGCGAAAGCCGTTTTCACGGGCGACACGGCATTCTGACCGGAGGGTCGTCTCATCCTGCGCATGCGACTCCGAATCAATTGCCATCAGACTTCCTGCCGAAGCCACAAGAGCCAGCGTTGCTGCCGCGAGACGCGCCCTGTCGGAACCGGGGTGAGGATCGCTCTGTCGTGCAAGCCCGGCGAGCCGCTCGCTACAGTGAAGAAAGCTTGCCGCGCTCAATATACCTTCCGGACCCGGCAGCGCTATGATCTTGATCTCACGAGGCGAACGTTCGTTGCGGATCTCCTGAATCCGAAGAAGCACGTCGAGCCGCTGGATGTCGGCGCCACTTTCCGTCTCGAACAGAATGACGGAATCAGCACGCGATGAGCCGGCATCTTCGATCGCTGCCATGACGTGTCCCGCGCGAAACGGGGGCAGGAGGAAAGACAATGGGCTTTCTGGCCGCGTTTCCTTCCAGCGCGACGCCGTTGCGACTACGGCTTCCCGATCGAACGGCGTATGCCTCAGGTCCAGGACGAGTACGTCTGCCTGGAGGTCAGCCGTAGCTCCAAAATCGGCGGCGGGATCGATGTTCAGCCAAGAGCGCATTGCGAGCGTTCCTCAACCTTTAAGAATTGTGGTGAACCAATCCTAAACCTTTCAGCGCTACTGTTTTGCAACAGGCTGGACTGCTGTCCGGCATGTTATCGGGGTTGGGGCGTGATCGTACAAGCATTTCTTCGCTGGGCGGAAACGGCCAGGGCGAGCGAACGGGCTAAGGCTGCAACTGCCTTGGGTCGGGCATATCTCGCATCTGGCGTGGGTAGCGAACCGCGTAGGGCGGCAGTCGTGGCCATGACCTACTTGCTCGATGACCCGTCGCCACGGGTTCGCCTTGCACTCGCCGAATCGCTCGCCTCTTCACCGGATTCGCCTCGCGCCATCATCATGTCGCTTGCCGAAGATCAGGCGGAAATAGCCTGCACGGTTATCAGTTGCTCGCCCGTCCTCAGCGAAACCGACCTCGTTGATCTTGCCGGGCGCAGCGACAGCCTCACTCGCGGGTTGATTGCCGCGAGACCGTCTCTTGGCCGAAGCGTGGCGGCTGCCATAGCCGAGATTGGCGACGAAGGCGAAGTCGTCATCCTTCTCGAGAATGAGAGCGCCTGTGTCGCCCGGGTGTCCTTGATGCGGATCTCGGAGAGGTTCGGCCATCATGGTCAGATACGCAACCTGTTGCTCGAACGGGAAGACCTGCCGTCAGATGCGCGTGCGGTATTGGTCCGCCACGTGACATCGGCCCTGGCTGATTGCAGCCTGGTGCGCTCCGTGGTGGCGCCAAGCCGCATCGATCAGGCGCTCCGGGAGGCGGGTGAAGCAGCTTTCGTGCGGATCGCTGACACAGCGGCCATCCGGGAATTGCCCGGTCTGGTGGATCGGCTGCGCAGGGACGGCTGCCTGACGCCAGCCTTTCTTATCCACGCTCTTTGCGCCGGCAGGGTTGAACTATTTGCCGCCGCGATTATGTCACTGTCGGGTCTGAGTGACCGGCGCGTGCGCTCGATCCTCGCGACCGGTCGCATGCACTCTGTCCGCGCGCTGTTTGAATCGGCGGGCTTGAGACGCGACATTGCGATGGTTTTCGTGGAGGCGGTGTTCCTCTGGCGGCGGGCGGATGGGAGCGCCGAAAGCGTCTTGACCTTGCTGGTCGAGAACCTCCGCCGCTCCGCCCCAGAGCTCCCAGGTGCAAGTGATCTGCTGGAGGTTATAGAAAGGCTGCAGCGCCGTGAGGCGCGGCTGAACGCCCGCTGCTACAGGGACGAAACCTCGATAGCCGCGTGACGTTTGCGTCAACGCTGGAATTTTCTCGCGACCCAGGAATAACTATCCTCGACAAGTCGAATCGGTGTGTTCATCAGTGTTCGCACCCCTTCGGTGGTCGGAAGGACTGTCCTGACCCGGTCGATGGCGCGGCTGGCGAAAGAATCTCGCTCCTGGGGCGATACGGCTGACTCCGGTAGCTTACCGGACTGCTCGCTCATTGCCACGGAGGCCTCGGCATCTTGAGGCTCCGGCTTCTGACATACCGCAATGATCATGGGGTAGGGTTGATCTGCGTGGGTGGTGAGGTGCTGTTCCGCCACGGCATCGCACATCTCGATTGTCGGCCAGCGGTTTTCCACCGTCGCAACGTACTTACAGTTCGTTCCGGCGTCGTTGCAGCCAAGAATGGTCATCACAACAAGAGCGGCGTTCACGTGCTTCCCCTTTTGCAGAGCGCGGCAATCTAGAGCGACAATCGTGACCCGAAGATGGCAGAGACCTTGCCATCAGGCCATCCAGCATTGACGGGGCCGCTAGCAAGCCCAGGGCCTGAAAGGCGTAACGCGGGCGAGCGGGCGCAGCGTTCCAAGCCAGGCAAAGGTTGGCTGCGGAACATCAGGTGGCAGCACATTCGCGAACGCTGAAGGCGCCGTTCAGTTACGGCGAGGAGGCCGTCCTTTGCAGCGGAACGTCGGAAGGCAGGTTCTGGACAGTGTCTCCGATAACCATGCCTTCGGGTTCCGTGTCTTCGGGTTCGGCGACCCTCATCTCGCGGATTCCTTCGCGCCATATCGACACAATGAGCGCCATCAGGACCGGCCCAATGAACAGTCCAAGGAAACCCATCGTGCTCACCCCTCCGACAAGACCGAAGAAGGTCGGAAGAAAGGGTAGTTTGATCGGGCCGCCGACCAGCCTCGGTCGCAACGTCTTGTCTACGATGAAAAGTTCCACAGAACCCCACAGCAGAAGTCCGACGCACGCCACGTAGGATCCGT
>JAEYTV010000265.1 GCA_023433855.1 Pseudomonadota bacterium
GCTCTTCGGCGATGTCGACGAACTGGCAGCCACCATAGTAGCGTTTGCCCGGATACCCTTCCGCATACTTGTTTGTCATGATCGAACCCTGGGCCTCGAGCACTGCTCGGGAAACGATGTTCTCCGAGGCGATCAGTTCGATCTCATGCCGCTGGCGGCCCAGTTCCTTCTCGATCGCGCCGAAGATATCCGGGTCGGATTCTGCAAGGGTGCGAGAGAAGAAGGCGTTGGTGTTCGACATCTGCGTGGCTCCTGAACGGGTGGGCATCCGATCACGCGTCTTAGCGCTCCGGCTTTGACAGGGCAATACGAGGAACGACATTTGGACGCCGTAACACGCGGCGTCGACAGCGACAAAAAAGCCGCACCCGGAGGTGCGGCCCTGATACATGCCGGTGAAGAGCTGCTTATTGCGGCAGCAGGTCTTCCTCGATCGAACCCGCTGGGGTTTCGATACCTGTTGTCGTCTGCAGCGCGAGTTCCTGGTTGCCGTCACGCTGATAGATGTCGTCCCGGAACTGAACGACGCGGTCCTTCGCCGACCAAGCCGTGATGTAGACGATATAGACGGGCACTTCCTGGGCAAGCCTGATGGGGTTGTTCTGGCGAGTGGAGATCACCCGCTCGATTTCCTGGCGCGACCAACCGGGCGTATCACGCAACAGCCAGGTGATCAGATCGCGAACGTTCTGTACCCGAATGCACCCGGAGGATTCGAAACGCATCAGCTTGTTGAACAGACCCTGCTGGGGCGTGTCGTGCATGTATTCGTTGTTCGGATTGTGGAAGTTGATCTTCGTCGAGGCCATGGCATTGATCTTGCCTGGGTCCTGCCGAAACATCAGGTTCGGCGCCTTGGGCGCGAACCAGTCCACCGTTTCCGGGGCCACCTCCTGCCCGCGGCCGTCGATCAGACGAATGTTGTTGCGGGTGAGGTAGGTCGGATCCTTGCGCATCAGCGGCACGATGTCCTTCTCGATGATCGAGCGCGGCGCCGTCCAGTACGGATTGAGAATGACCTCGTAGATCTTGGAGTTAATGGCGTGCGTCGGCCTGTCGATGCGGCCGACAACGGCACTGTTGCGAAGCGCGACGCGGTCGTTTTCCACCGCCTCGATATACGCTGCCGGAATATTCACCATGACGTACCGCTGTCCGAGGTCGCCGGACATGGACTGGAGGCGAACGAGATTGGTTTCCAGCTGCCGCAGGCGGACGTGTGCGGGAATGTTCATCGCCTTGATGGTGTATTCGCCCATGACCCCGTCAGGCGGCAGACCGTGGCGCGCCTGGAAGCGCTTCACGGCACCATCCACATAGGAGTCAAAGGCCGAGGACATGCCTGCCTCACGCGGCAGGTCGCCGGTGATCATCAAGCGCTGGCGCAGGGCCTGGATGGACGGATCGACAACGCCGATCCTCAGCGGCTGTCCGCCGGCATTGACCTCCGGCCAGCCACCATTCGACACGATCTGCTGGTAGTCGAAGATCGCCTGCTGGATGTTGGCCGGTCCGCTCGGCCCCAGGACCGGATTGTTGGACACCACGTTGACAGCCGTGCGGGACGCGGCCTTCGCGTCGAACTGATCGTCCCAGGCACCGCGGCGCGGCGCGTTGATGAGCTCGTCGAGCGCCGATTGAGCAAGAGCGGGAGCGGCGAGCGCCGCGGCGCCAGCCGACACGGCCGAACGCAGCAACGTGCGGCGGGAAAGAGTTTCAGATCCAGTCTTTTTCGACATTATTCTACCCATTTCGTCCCGAGCTTCATCAAACGCCTACCGGTATATGGTTAATAAATGCGCACGTCGTGCACATCTGGGCGGGTCCCGTTTTCGGATACAACAAGCGTGAAGTCCCACCGCCCCTAGGCCAGCCGGTCCCATAGTAATATGGCGAATTGGTGTCAGTTTCAGCCCCGCTCACGGCTCCGTGCGAGCGCGTGATCGTCAGCCGCAGAAGAAGCGGCACGCGAAAACCGGACGCGCAGGGACGCATCCGGTTCCGATCGCTGATGGAGGTCTGTTTTCGGAATCACGGCACCCGTGGATGGGTGCCGCGTGCCCCAGCAGTTACAGGCGATAGAGGATCTGATCGTTCCAGAAGCGGTCGAGACGCTGCAGGAGCTTGTTCATCTGTGCGAACTCGCCTTCGCCGATACCGCCGACCTTCTCGATCGAGCCAATGTGGCGTTCGTAGAGCTTCGCCACGGTTTCGGCGATCTCCTGACCTTCTGGCGTCAGGCTGATGCGAACCGAGCGCCGGTCGATGCGGGAGCGCTGGTGATTGATGAAGCCGAGATCGACCAGCTTCTTGACGTTATATGAGACGTTGGAGCCGAGGTAGTAACCGCGGGAGCGAAGTTCGCCGGCCGTCAGTTCCGAGTTTCCGATGTTGAACAAGAGGAGAGCCTGGACGGCATTGACGTCGTCGCGACCCTGACGGTCGAACTCGTCCTTGATCACATCCAGAAGACGGCGATGCAGGCGCTCGACCAGGTGCAGCGACTCCATGTAGAGAGCGCGAACGGTTTCTTCATGGGAATCTGCTGCTGCTGCAGGTGCCGCCTGGGGCTTCAGTTTCGTGTTCATCATGACTGCCTCACTCTGTTTCGCTTGGCGGTGTTTGTTGTCTTCCCGCCTTGAGTGAGACCCTAACCAAAGCCCATAAAATTCGACTTAAAAGATAGACCTAACGAAGCACTAACGAGGTGGCGGCAAATCTGCCGGCCGGCCCGGCCATATGCAGATCCGCAAACCTTCCCCTACAAAATCAATCACTTAAGCGATTTTTCGGGCGAGATTCGCCCGTTCAAAGCTTTAATTTCAAGGTGAATCAATACTTACCTGCTCCGCTTTGCGGCGCGCTTCGATCCATAAGGAAAGCCGGAATATCACGTAAAGCGCAGCGACCAGGCCATGCATCAGCAGCACGAGATGATTGTGACCGAAGATATCCGGCCAGACCACATACATCAGCACCTGGGAGACGGCGGCGATGACCCAGAGCACCACGCCCCACGAAGCCGTCAGCCATAAACCGAGAGACGTGACTAGAAAAACGACTGCAAGTGACGATCCGGCGACCTTCCAAGGAAGGCTCAACAGATCGAAGCGCGCCATGCCCTGCGAAGAATAGCCGACAAGCATCGCCCAGTACTGCAGGCCAATCCAGAAACAGGCGACCGCGACGAGCCGCAGGAAGACCACGTAAAGAATCTCGGTCAATGTGCGTTTCGGCACGGCGGATGAATCAAATTCCATGGTTTGCAGTCTAGAGTATCCGTCTTCCTCAAGTAAGGGGATGGGACCATTCATAAAGCCGGAAGGTCATGTTATGGAGCGCCCAATCAAAAAGAACGGAGTTGCCGCCATGGACAAAACCCATCTGGTCGACGAGATCACCGGCCACCGCCGCATGCGGCGCAACCGCAAGGCTGACTGGACCCGGCGGCTGGTGCAGGAGAACCGGCTCACCGTGGACGACCTCATCTGGCCGATCTTCATCGTGCCCGGCAGCGGCATCGTAGATCCCATCGCCGCCATGCCCGGCGTCAACCGCATGAGCGTCGACAAGGCGGTGGAGGCCGTCAGGGAGGCCGCCGATCTCGGCATTCCAGCAATCGCAACCTTCCCGGACATCGAGATGGAGCTCAGGGACGAAACGGGCTCGCAGAGCCTCGCGTCCGACAACCTCATCAACCTCGCGACGGCCGCCATCAAGAAAGCCGTCCCAAATATAGGGGTCATCACGGATGTCGCGCTCGACCCCTTCACCAGCCACGGCCATGACGGGATCCTGCGCGAGGGCGTGATCGTCAATGATGAGACCGTTGACCAGGTGGTCAGGGCCGCGGTGATGCAGGCGGATGCGGGCGCAGACATCATCGCACCTTCGGAAATGATGGACGGTCGGGTCGGCGCTATCCGGCGAGGGCTCGATGCCGCCGGTCACCAGGATGTCGGCATCATGTCCTACGCCACGAAATTCTCCTCGGGGTTCTATGGGCCCTATCGGGAGGCGATCAATACCAGCGGCCTGCTGAAGGGCGACAAGAACAGCTATTACATCTCGCCTGCCAACGGCAGCGAGGCGCTCCGCGACGCGGCCCTCGATGTGGAGGAAGGCGCCGATATGCTGATGGTCAAGCCGGGCATCGCCTATATCGACATCTGCTGGCGCATCAAGGAGGCGTTTGGGCTGCCTACATTCGCCTACCAGGTGTCGGGTGAATATACGCAGATCAAGGCTGCGGCGATGAACGGCTGGATAGACGGAGAGCGCATCATGATGGAGACACTGCTTTGCTTCAAGCGCGCCGGGTGCGATGGCATTCTTACCTATTTCGCTCCGGAGGTGGCCAGAAAGCTTGCGATCCGCTGATGAGGCTTGTGAGAGCGCAGGCCACATCCCATATCGAAAGGGACAACCAAGGAGAACACCGCCGATGAGCCTCGACCGCAACCCGACTTATGCTGCACCGGACGACTGGCGCGCCTATAGCGGCGTTCTTTCCAGGCGGGTTCTGGCCTTCATCATCGACTACCTGATCGTGCTCTTGCTCTGCATACCGGCGGCGGTGGTGGTGTTTTTCCTCGGCATCATCACGCTTGGCCTCGGC
>JAEYTV010000270.1 GCA_023433855.1 Pseudomonadota bacterium
ATCGCCACCCTGTCATCCGGCACGCGGTCGGAAGGACCCTGGGGCTTGTAGTGATCCTCGATGGCGGCCGCGACGGAGGGGTTTTCGCCCTGGAGTAGCGCATAGCGGCGGCCCATCAGCCCCTGCAGTTCGGGGAATTCGCCGACGGCCTCGGTGCGCAGGTCCGCCTTGGCGAGGACCACGGCGCGATCCACCAGAGCAGCATCTGCCCCGACGACGGGCGCCAGTTCCCTCGCCAGCGCGCGTATGCGGGCGACGCGCGCTCCCTGGGTGCCAAGCTTGGCATGGAAGGTGACGTTCAGCGCGTCGAGCTTGGCCATGCGCTGGTCGAGCGGCTTCTTCAGGTCGAGGCCGAACTTCTCCGCGGAAGACGCGAGGTCCTTAAGATCCGGCAGGTCGCCCTGGTCGCGGGTCCAGAAATGCTGGGCATCCGAGAGGCGGGCCCGCACGACCTTGCCGTTGCCGTGGATGATTTCCCTGCCGCCGTCCTTCGCCTCGATGTTGGAGACCAGGATAAAGCGATTGGAGAGGCCTTCTCCGCCCTGCGCGCGGCAAACAAAACATTTCTGGTTCGTCTTGATCGTCAGGCGGGTGATTTCGGGCGGTATCTCGAGATATTCCTGCTCGAACTCCCCCATCAGCACGTGCGGCCACTCGACCAGGCCGGACACTTCCTCCAGCAGTCCTTCGTCCTCGACGAGATCGAGGCCGTTGGCAAAGGCGACATCGCGCGCGTCATGCAGGATCACATCCTTGCGTCGGTCGGCATCCAGCATGACCTTGGCCTTTTCGAGACTTGCCACGTAATCGTCGAAGCGGCGCACCGTGATCGCTTCCGGTGCATGGAAGCGGTGCCCGTAGGTGACATTGCTCGCCACCAGGCCGTCGATCTCGAACGGAATGACCCGGGTTTCCTCGTGTTCGGGCCCGAAGACGCAAAGAATCGACTGCAAGGGCCGCACCCAGCGAAGGCTTTCGGATCCCTTGCCTTCTACCCCGGCGAAGCTGCTACCTCTGGGCATGGAAGCCGCACCCCAGCGCATCGGCTTGGGCCACGGGAAATTGCGGATGATGCCCGGCATGACCTCGGCAATGATCTCCTCCGCCGAGCGGCCTGGCCGAGAAATGGCGGCGAGGTAGAAATCGCCCTTCTTCGGATCGCTGACTACCTGAGCTTCCGACACGGACGACAGGCCTGCCTTGCGTAGAAACCCGGAGATCGCCTGTTCGGGTGCCTTGGTGGAAGGCCCCTTGATCTCTTCGCGCTGATCTGCGGAACGTGCCGTCAGGCCGCGAAGATCGAGCGTCAGCCGGCGGGGCGTCCAGTATTCGCGCGCACCCTCGTAGGTCAGGCCGGCTTCCACGAGCGCGTCGGTGACGAGCTTTCGGAGATCTCCCGCGGCCTTGCGTTGCAGGCGGGCCGGGATTTCCTCCGAGCGGAGTTCGAGAAGCAGATCGGGCATCGGCAACCAACTTTTTGGTAATTGTTCAACAGGTCGTGGCCTTAGCAAGCTCGCCGCCAAAAGTCACCTGCGGATTGGCAATGTGGCTTACCACCCGCCTCCGCCGCCTCCCCCTCCCCCACCGCCCGAGGAGCCACCCGAAAAGCCGGATGATGAGGACGAGGTCTCCGGCGCCGGAATCGTCGAGGCTATGGTCGAACCCATCGACGAGGCAAAGGCCCCGATATGATCGCCGACACCCGAACCGTAATCGCCGCCGCTATACCAGTCCGGCGCATAGGAGACCGCAGCGCCTGCAGCGGCAGATGCCAGCCAGGTTTCGAAGGCTTGGCTCCAGGGTCGTTCGACCCCGAGCGCGACCGCGTAAGGCAAAAGGGTCTCGAAATGTGCCGGAGACATGTTGGGCGCACCAGCCATGTTCATGCGGTCCCTTTCCGCCAAGGTAAGATAGGTGCGAAGGCCCTCGATCCCGTCCATCAGCTTGCGGCCGAGCGGGGTCGGTGCGCCCATGAGGAAGAAGAACATCACGTTGGCCAAGACGATGCCGCCGACTGCCGTCAGCACCGGCCAGTGTTCGCTCCCCGTCAGCTCTTCCATCAGCGCCACGATCAGCGTCGAGCCGATGGAGAGAGCAACCAGACCGACGAATCCAAGGCCGACGACGGACATGATCCGGGACGCCAGCGTCGCACCCCGTCGCATCCTTCGGCCGAACCTGACGGCAAACAATGCGATAAAGACGGAGAGGAAAGCCGGCATTATCAGCAGGGCGATCATATCCGGCTCCAGGTCGCCCACGACGATAAGCGCCATGATCGACAGCACGCTCAGAAGAACGCCGCCGACGATGTAGGCCGTGTTGGCCTTGTAGTACCTGCCGCGATGTTCCTTCTCGATCGCCTGCCGAAAGGAGGCTCCGATCGACTGCACCCTCTTGCCGTGGGCCTCGTCGATCACCAGACTGTGTCCCTTGCCGCCGAGAGAACCAAGAAGCGATGCCTGACCCGCAGGCAGGTTCCGCGGCGCCGGCTTGTCGGTCCGGCGGATGACGATCCTGCTCGTGAGGTCCTCGAGGGTGACAAAGCCTTTCACGGCTAGATCGAGCGCACTGGCCGAAAAGGCGGTCCAGCCGCCGCCGGAGAAACCCTTGTTGTCTATATAATTGACGAGGGCCGGCGACAGCCCCTCCGGCGGGTCCCAACGCGGCACCATGACACCGCGGGCGGGATCGCGTCCGACCCGGTTCCAGAAGAAGCTGTAGTAGCCTACGACCAGAACGAGCCCGCCGAAGCTCAGCAGGACGTTGATGTTATCGCGAAGCCACCACTGCCGCTCCTGCTCCGCGGATGGCGGAGCGACGATCCCCTTCGGGAAGCCTACGACTATGGTGAGCCCTTCTTCCTCGCCGAGCGGGCGCGTGGTCGCGAACATCGTCTCGCCCCGGTTTGCCCGGATGCGAGCATTGCGCGCCGTAGAGCCGACCGGCCCGGTATAGGCGGCGGTCTGCGTCACCTCTCCGGCCGGGAGGGTAACCCGCGCCGACGCACGGGCGATGGGAAACTGCCATCCATTGCCAGTGACGTTCCAGTAGAGTTCGTCATGGTCGTCGAAATAGCGGATCTGTCTGTCTGTCCGGTAGGTCAGGACATAGGTGTGCTCACCTTCATCCAGCAGTTCGTCCTCGGACCCGGCATAGATACGGATCCCGCCGGTAACGCTTTCAGTGTGATACGGTTCATTCTGCCCATCCCGGGTGACGGATACCAGATCGAATCCGACCCGCTGCCTGCGGCCCGCGGCGTCCCGCATGGTGAGAGGAAAGTCGCGGAAGATGCCGCGACGGATGCGGTCTCCCTCGGCATTGACCGTGATCGTTTCCGAAACCGTCAGGTCGCCGCTTTCTGCAATCTCGATATCGACGTCATAGGCTCGGATATACTCCTCTGCCAGAGCCGGCAGTGCAGCCAGGGTCGACAGGAGTAACAGGCTGATCGCGGGAAGCCACCGTATCACGACATTTCCTCCGCCTTACCTTCCCTGCCTCTCCCGTGGGCTATTGGACATCGGCATAAGAGACGCCAAGAGAGGCCAGCACGTCCCAGTAGGCCGGGAAGGTCTTGGCCACGCAGTCCGGATCGAGGATCGTGATGCCGCCGATTTTCAGCCCGGCAAGCGCAAAGCTCATGGCGATGCGATGATCGGCAAAGGTATCGATGGCTGCAGGCAGCCTCTGTCCTGCCAGCGAGGGATCGGAGGAGACGATCAGGTCGTCCCCCACTTCCGTCGCCAGTCCCTCGCGAATGTTGTTGAGGCCGAGCGATAGCGCCCTTACCCGATCGCATTCCTTGACGCGCAGGTTGGCAATGCCGGTGAAGCGCACCGGCGTTTCGTTGAACGCCGCCAGCACAGCCAGAGTGGGTACAGCATCCTGCATCTGCGAGCCATCGATCTCGGCTGGCAGGTGGGGAAACCGCGAGATGATACCATATGCATTGGCATCGGGCTGGGTGAAGGCATCGTTGGACACACCGAGATCGACATGGCCACCGGTCAGCACTTCGGCAGCCCAGAGGTAGGTGGCGGCTGATGCATCCGGTTCGATCACGAAATCCGCCGCACGATAGCCGGTCGGCTCGACCTGCCAGGTCACAGGGCTGGTGCGCTCGACGGCGGCACCGAATGCCTTCATCGCCGCAACCGTCAGATCGATATAACCCAGCGCGCCGATATGTTCGCCGCGGAGCCTTACGGTCACGGGGCGCCGCCCGCCGGCTGCCATCATCAACAGGGCCGAAACATACTGACTGGACAGGCCCCCGTCGATCTCGACGAGATCGGCATCCAGGCCGCCCGAACCGTTGATTGTCACCGGAGGGCAACCGGTTTCGCTCGAGGCGTCGATCCCGAGCGAACGAAGTGCCTCGACAAGGGGCCGGATGGGGCGCTTGCGCATATGTTCGTCGCCGTCGACCACCACAGTGCCGTCGACGAGTGCGGCAGCCGCCGTCAGAAATCGCGTGGCCGTTCCGGCATTGCCGAGGAAAAGAGGCGCGGCCGGTGGCAGCAACCTCCCCGGTCCTTTGACAATGAAGGTCGTGTCATCGGGCTCGTCCACCCCCACACCCATGGCCCTCAGCGCTTCGGCCATATAGCGGGTGTCGTCGCTCTTGAGAGCTCCCGTGAGCCGGCTCACGCCCTTCGCAAGGCCAGCAAGCAACAGGGCCCGATTGGTTATGGACTTCGACCCAGGGGGAGTGGCGCGTCCTGAAAGCGGCTTGCCTGGCGGCAGGATGGTGAGTCTGGCTCTTCCCATGATGATCGTCTTCTTCCGTCATTTGCCACGCTGACGCCTTGAGCAGGGTCCGGTGCAGCGCAAGATCTCGTGGCGCTGTTAGAACATGTGCAGGCAAAGGTCCAACAGGCAGTTCAGAACTTCACGGCGGGCACTGCGCGATCCGCCTCGTCCGTAATCTCGAAATACTCCCGCTTCGAAAAACCGAACTGGCCGGCAATCAGGTTGGAGGGAAAGCTCTCGACCTTGACGTTGAGGTCACGGGCCGCGCCATTGTAATATCTGCGCGACATCTGGATCTCGTTTTCGATCGTCTCAAGCGAGGCTTGCAGCTCCGAGAAATTCTGGTTGGCCTTCAGGTCCGGATAAGATTCTGCCAGTGCCATGATCCTGCCGAGCGCCTGGCCGAGAAGGCCTTCTGCCTGGGCGCGGGCGCCCACGTCGCCGGCCGGCACGGCTTGCGCCTGGTTGCGCAGCTTCACAACCTCCTCGAGGGTGCTCTTTTCGTGGGCAGCATAACCCCTGACGGTCTCTATCAGGTTGGGGATCAGATCGGCGCGGCGCTTCAACTGCACGTCGATGCCCGACCAAGCCTCCTCCGCCATCTGGCGGGCCCGGACCAGGCCGTTGTAGAGCATCACGATATAGAGGCCCAGGAGAGCCACCAGGCCGAGCAGGATGTACATCAGGCGAACTCCCGAAAATGGTCAAGCGGCGGGAAGACTATGTTCCCGCGAAGAGAATGTCATCCAGATCGAGACCTACGCCGCCTCTCTCCCGAAGCTGGCGCCGCCAGCCTCGGTCAGCAAAAACGCTTCCCCGCAGGCCTTGGCAAGAGTTCTGACCCGCAGGATGTAGCTCTGACGCTCCGTGACGGAGATCACACCGCGGGCATCCAGAAGGTTGAAGACGTGACTCGCCTTGATGCACTGGTCATAGGCCGGGAAGACACACCTGTGCAGCATGTGGTTGTCGCTTGCGCCGGGAGCGCCGGCCGCCAGCAGCGCCAG
Organism: Pseudomonadota bacterium; assembly: GCA_023433855.1. Lineage (GTDB taxonomy): Bacteria > Pseudomonadota > Alphaproteobacteria > Rhizobiales > Rhizobiaceae > Neorhizobium. The sequence continues at coordinate 5,766 of JAEYTV010000270.1, forward strand.
GCACTCCTTTTCTGCGTCGACGAAATGACGGTGCAGCATCGCCGTGTCGGCGAATTCGAAGTTGTAACGGGAATATTCCTGCTCCGCCTGCAGGAAGACGTCGCCGTAGGTGATCTTCTCGTCGCCTTCGCGGCCGTTGAAGTTCAGGTCATAGACATTGTCGACGCCCTGGACATACATCGCCAGGCGTTCGAGGCCGTAGGTCAGTTCGCCGGAGACGGGCGAGCACTCGATGCCGCAGACCTGCTGGAAATAGGTGAACTGCGACACTTCCATGCCGTCGCACCAGCATTCCCAGCCCAATCCCCAGGCGCCCAGGGTGGGGCTTTCCCAGTCGTCCTCAACGAAGCGCACGTCGTGCAGCAAAGGGTCGAGCCCGATCGCCTTGAGGGAGCCCAGATAGAGTTCCTGCAGGTTGGACGGGTTCGGTTTCAGGATGACCTGGTACTGGTAGTAATGCTGCAGCCGGTTCGGGTTTTCGCCGTAGCGGCCATCCGACGGGCGGCGCGATGGCTGCACATAAGCGGCCTTCCAGGGTTTCGGCCCCAGCGCCCGCAGCGTCGTGGCAGGATGGAAGGTACCGGCACCAACCTCCATGTCGTATGGCTGCAAGACGGCGCAGCCCTTGTCGGCCCAGTAGTTGTGGAGCGCGAGGATCAGACCCTGGAAGGAGCGGGTCGGGGACATGTGGTCGGGCAACTCGGTCATCGGACAGGTGATATCTGCTGTGGAAGATGGCGACGAGTGCCATGCATCCGGGGGTGGGGTCAAGGATTAAGAGCAGAGGACCTATTCATCGTCCGTCTTCACGCGGTATTCCCCGGTCACCGGATCCTTGATGAGCGTTCCCATCGCGCCGGTCTGCCGCTCCTTTTCGCGTTCCTTCGAACGCCGGGTCAGCTTTTCGGCATCGCTGATGAAGCGTTTGTACAAAATCCATCCGCCACCTATCAGGATGATCAGAAGTATAAGCTGAGCCATATCCCCCTCGCGCCCGTCCTAACGACCTTCAAAGGCCATATCTGCTCCACAATGCCTTTTCCTCCAGTCCGGCAGCAAGACCCGTCGCTGCTCCTGCGGCAATTTCGCCAGCACGGTCCTGGCCGAAGACCACACCCGGGACCCGGCGGCCGAACAGCGTACGCGCACTGCCAATGAGTTCCAGCCGGGCATCCTTGCCATAACGGCGCTTGATGACTTCGCGCATATCGCCGAGGCCGTCGATCAGGCCAAGATCCAACCCACGCTGGCCGGTCCAGAAAAGGCCGGAGAAGATCGTCGGGTCGTCGGCCAGCCGCTCCCTGCGGCGCAACTTCACCATCTCGATGAAGACCTTGTGTATCTCGATCTGCAGCGACTTCAGGTACTCGATGTCGCCTTCCTTCTCGGGCTGAAAAGGGTCAAGAATGACCTTGTTCTCGCCTGCGGTATAGACGCGGCGTTCGACACCGATCTTGCGAAGTAGTTCCGGAAAGCCGAAGCCTCCTGACACAACCCCGATGGAGCCAACGATAGAGGTCGGATCCGCGAAAATCTCGTCTCCGGCAAGGGCGATCATGTAGCCGCCGGACGCTGCGACATCTTCCACGAACATCAGGACTTTCTTGTCCTTTTCCTCCGCAAGCGCCCTTATGCGCTGGAATATGAGGCGCGACTGAACGGGAGAGCCGCCCGGCGAATTGATGGAAATGGCGACAACCGGCGCCTCTTTCCTCGAAAATGCCTTATCGAGCATGGGGGCAATGCTGGCGAGATTGAGGGGCTGCTTGAACTGGCTCCCGCCAGCCATGATGGCGCCCTGAAGCCTGACCACCGGAATAGCCAGTCCCTGCTTACGGAACCGCCTCGGCATCAACCTCTTCAAAAACCCGGCCATCTCTTGTCCTTTTTATCTTATCGAACCTGCCACTGCATGTATGTGACGGAATCGCAAACACAATGGCTGGAAGCTCCAAGGGCAGTTTTTCCGCACAGCCGCGGCGAGATACCTCAAGGGGAGGAACCGGCTGTCTTCCGCTGAAGCCGCGGATAAGCGGCACGACCATTGTTGAGGTCGTCGACGAAGGTCGTGAAGCCGTGGCCTTCGACACCATGCACAAAGAGCGGCGCACGCAGTGTCAGGCGGGCACGCGAGCCCTTGATCGCAGTCACGAGGATGCGCGTCGCATTGGCGTCCGGGCGGGGATGCAGCGCCGTGATCTCCAGTCCTCCAAACCGTTTCCCGCAGGCTTCTATGATCTCGACGATCGATTGGGGCCGTGCAATCAGCGACAGCTGGCCTCCGGGCTTCATGATGGCGCCGGCGGTCCTTATCCAGCGATCGAACAGATCATCGGTCATGGCGTGAGCCTCTGCCTTCAGCGCATCAGGCGTCCTGCGGTCCGCCGCATCGTTGAACGGCGGGTTCATGATGACGTGATCATAGTCCTCGTCACCAAGGCCAGCCGCAACGCGTAGGCGTCCCCTGAGCGTCACGTCGGCCTCGAGAACCTGGGCACGGAGGGAAAGAAAGGCATTTTCGGCAAGCTGGAGCGTCCGGCGAGCATAGTCGGCCATCAGCGGTGATTTTTCCACGAGCACGACGTTTGCATTCTGGAGCCGGGCCGCCACGGCGAGACCCGCAGCGCCTGCCCCCGCACCCAGATCGGCAACCCTGATCGGCTTGTCGGACGCGATCAGCGAGGCCAGAAGCATGGCATCGACGCCGGAACGATGCCCTCCTCCCTCTGGCTGCACTACAAAAAAGCGCCCCCGATGGAAAGCATCGATGGTGTACGAGTTGTCATCCTTGCCGTTCGCCACCGATCACGGCCTCAGTTCCGCGGCAAGTCCTGCATCCGTCAAGATCCGCCTGGCTTCGTCTGCGCGTTCCTCGTCGACGAGGAGCCGGCGAGGCAGGAGACCCAAAGACCCTTCGAGCACGCTCATGGAGCGATCGGCCACCATGCAATGGATACCGGCGTCCTTCATCAGGCTTTCCGCCAATGACAGAACCACCACATCATTGGTCCGGATGATCTCCAGCATGATCTTTTGAACTCCTTTGATGGGGTGCGTCACGATTTGCGCTTGCCGCCCTACCAGCCGCTTTCTATTGTGTTTTGAAATATTTCGATAGGGAGGCCTCATCATTGGGCGTCGTCATACCGCTGGAAGAAGGCAAAAACAAACCCGCTTCCGTCAAGCCATTGGTGGATCTGACCCGCGCCGACATGGAGCGCGTTAACCAGTTGATTCTTTCCAAGGCTGGTTCGGACGTGCAGATGATCCCGGAAGTGGCAAACCACCTGATCTCGTCGGGTGGCAAGCGCCTGAGGCCAATGTTGACTTTGGCTTCCGCCGCTCTGTTCGGCTACAAAGGGGACGGCCATGTGAAGCTCGCCACAAGCGTCGAGTTCATGCACACCGCCACCCTTCTGCACGATGACGTCGTGGATGAAAGCGACCTGCGTCGCGGCAGATCAACGGCAAGAACCATATGGGGCAATCAGGCTAGCGTGCTCGTGGGTGATTTCCTGCTCGGGCAAGCCTTCAAGATGATGGTGGAGGTCGCCTCCCTCGAGGCGCTTGACGTGCTGTCGACGGCAGCATCGGTCATCGCCGAAGGCGAGGTGCTGCAGCTGTCGGTGGCGAAGAACATGGAGACGACCGAGGACGACTACCTTTCGGTCATCCGCGCCAAGACGGCAGCACTGTTTGCCGCCGCATCGGAAGTCGGGCCCATCATCGCCAATGCCGACAAGGCACACCGGGCGGCGCTGAGGTCCTACGGCATGAACCTCGGCCTTGCCTTTCAGCTGGTCGACGATGCCCTCGATTACGGCGGCAAGGCCGCCGACCTCGGCAAGAATGTCGGCGACGACTTCCGTGAAGGGAAGATCACGCTGCCTATCATCCTTTCCTATCGCCGCGGTACGCCCGAAGAACGGACGTTCTGGCGCGAGGCAATCGAAAGTGGTCAAAGTACTGACGAGAACCTGGAACGAGCCCTTGTTCTCATGAACAAGTATGGCGCATTGAGGGATACCATCGCCCGGGCGCTCCACTACGGCACCATTGCCCGGGATGCGTTGGCGCCCTTGCCGGCCTCGCCCCTCAAGGCAGCACTGCTGGAAGTCATCGACTTCTCGATCCAGCGCGTGAACTGAGGCCGCGATCAACGAAGGTGTGAAGGCGCTGCCTGGCCGCAGCGCCCGAGATTCCTTGCGGAGCTGCTTCAAAAAAGCCATTCTGTCGTGAATCATCTAGCTGAGCCGCGTCGTGCGGCGCCCGGCTCGAACGAGCACCAGCTCTACATGAAAGGCATCCTTAAATGCGGCAGAAATTGCGCCTTCTTCTGCTTTCAAGCGCGGCGATCGCGGCCATTCTTCTTTCGGGTCCGATGGCAAGCGCAGCTCCTGCCGAACCACGGCCCACGGTCGATGACGTGGTCAGCTTCGATGCCGATGATGTCAGTTCGTTTTCAGGCGCCTTTCTTGCAGCCCGCACCGCGGACGTGGACCACGACTACCCCACGGCCATCGCTCTTTACCGGAAGGCGCTCGATTTCGATCCCGCCAACCTGGAAATCCGCGAAAGGCTGATGATCTCGCTCCTGCTCAACGGCGATTTCGAGGACGGGCTCAAGGAAGCCGAAGCGCTGAAGACGGACGCAGCGGTCGAACGCATCACCAAGATCGTGCGCGGCCTGGATGCGCTGCGAAACAAGAAATTCGATACGGCGAGAAAAATCCTCTCTTATGAAGGCCCGAACGACCTCGATCGCCTGACGCACCAGCTGCTGTCCAGCTGGGCGCAGGTTGGTGCCGGCAAGGGCAAGCAGGCCATGTCGGCAATCGCAAACCTCAAGGGCCCCGACTGGTACAAGGTCTTCACCGATTACCAGCTCGGCTCCATGGCCATCGTCAGCGGCGACATTGCAGCTGCCCGTCAGCATCTCAATGCTGCCGTGACCAACAAGGAGGCGGTCGCCACGGCGCCCGATACCTTCATGCGGGCCGTCATGGCGCTGGCCCGCCTTGAAGCCTCCGCCGGCAACAAGCAGAAGGCGCTCGACGCGATCGCCGTCGGCGAAGGCATGGTGGCAAGCTATGCTCCGTTGAAGGCGCTGCGCCAGAGCATCGAAAATGGTGAGAAACCGCGGCAGCAGGTGACAACTGCCGCCGAGGGCGCTGCCAGCGTGCTTTTTTCAATCGGAGCCGCGCTCAACAGGCAGGGTGCAGAGGACATGGTGTCCCTCTACCTGCAAATCTCCCACGCGATCGATCGGGAAAGCGCCGACACCTTGATCCTGCTCGGCGAGCTTGCAGAAAAACTGAAGCAGCCGGAGCGGGCAATCACCTTCTATTCACGCGTTCCCGCAGCCTCGCCGATGCGCCGGATCTCCGAACTGCAACTCGGCATGACGCTCGCCGAAACCGGGAAGGTCGAAGAGGCAAAGCAGCACCTCAAAGAACTGATCGAGTCGGATCCGTCCGACATCCGCAGCTACATCGCCTATGGCAGCGTTCTTTCCGAAGCCAAGGACTATAAGTCCATGGCCGAAAACTACGACAGGGCGGTCGAGATCATCGGGCCGGTGCCTAAGCAGTCGGACTGGTCGGTCTTCTTCCAGCGTGGCATCGCCTACGAGCGGCTGAAGCAATGGGACAAGGCCGAACCGAACTTCCGCAAGGCCCTGGAACTCAACCCCGAACAGCCTCAGGTCCTGAACTATCTCGGCTACTCGCTGGTCGACATGAACAAGAACCTCGAGGAGGGGCTCGACATGATCCGGCGGGCGGTGGAGGCAAGGCCCGACGACGGATATATCGTGGACTCGCTCGGCTGGGCGTACTTCCGAATGGGCAAGTTCGACGAGGCGGTGACGGAACTGGAGCGGTCCGTACAGCTGCGCGCCGGCGATGCAACGATCAACGACCACCTGGGCGATGCCTACTGGCGGGTCGGCCGCAAGCTGGAAGCCGTCTACCAGTGGAACCGCGCGCTGGTGTCCGAAGGCGAGGACGTCAACCGGGAGCATATCAAGGAGAAGATCGAGAAGGGCCTTCCCCCTCTCGATCCGACGGCGACAACGGCGGACCGGAGCCAGGCCGAGCCCGTGGCCCCGCCACCGCCGGCTCCGGCTCCTGAAAATCCCGACAAGAAATCCTGACGGCTGATGCTATCTGAGATCACGCCGACCTCGCGGCTCGCGGCCGAGGCGAGCATCGAAGAGATCGCTCCGGCCAAGATCAATCTCTGCCTTCACGTAACAGGCCAGCGCGCTGACGGCTATCACCTCCTGGAGAGCATCGTCACCTTCACGACCTTCGGCGACCGGTTGACCTTTGCGCATGCGGAAGCCGACAGCTTCGAAGTTTCCGGACCCTTCGGAGCTTTCGTCCCGACATCTGCTGCAGGTGAACAGGCCAATCTGGTGCTGCGTGCCCGTGACCTGCTGCGAAAGGCATTGGCCGCAAGGAGCATCGATACGCAACCCGTCGCTATCCACCTCGAGAAGAACTTGCCGGTTGCGGCCGGCATAGGCGGCGGCTCAGCGGACGCGGCTGCCGCACTGAAGGGGCTCCTGCGATATTGGAATGCCTCCCTGCCGGCGGCAGAGATCTCGGCTCTGGGGTTGATGCTCGGTGCGGATGTGCCGATGTGCCTGGTCAGTACCCCCCTGATCGCAACCGGTATCGGCGAAGGGCTAGTTCCCCTGCCTGCCTTGCCCGCTTTCGCGGTCCTGCTTGGCAACCCGCTCGTTGGCGTCGCCACACCAGAGGTCTTCCGGCTTCTCACCTGCAAGAACAACCGGCCGACGGAAACCGTCGAGGGCGACTGGATGGCCACGCTCAGAGGGCTGCGCAACGACCTCGAACCGGCCGCCCGTTCGCTTGTCCCCGAGATCCGCCAGATCTCCAGCATGATCGATGCGGAAGGTTCGCTCCTGACGCGCATGTCGGGTTCGGGTGCCACTTGTTTCGGGCTCTTTCCATCCATGTCAGCCGCCCGGAAGGCGGCCGATAACCTGACGCTGCAAAGGCCGGACTGGTATTTCAAAGCTGCAGAGACTGTAGGAGGAAGACCATGAACCGGATCGATGAAAGCCGCCCCTTCATCCCGGTGGGGATCGCCGTACTGACCGTTTCCGACACGCGCACCCTCAACGATGACAGATCGGGCGACATTCTCGTGGCACGGATCACCGAGGCCGGACATCAGCTGAAGGCGCGCGCGATCGTCGCCGACGACAAGGAGAAGATCGCGTCACAGGTCGAGGCCTGGACGCTCGATCCGGAGATCGACGTCGTCATCACCACGGGCGGCACCGGGTTCACGGGCAGGGATGTCACCCCGGAAGCGCTCGAACCACTCTTCGAAAAGCGGATGGACGGGTTTTCGGAAGTGTTTCACCGGATATCCTACGACAAGATCGGCACATCCACTATCCAGTCCCGCGCAACAGGTGGCGTGGCGAACGCCACCTTCATCTTCGTTCTGCCTGGCTCGCCGGGAGCCTGCAAAGACGCCTGGGATGGCATTTTGAAGAGGCAACTGGACTACCGACAGATGCCCTGTAACTTCATCGAGATCATGCCAAGGCTCGACGAGCACCTGAAGCGAGGTGCCGGCAACTGAAGCTCTGCTTTGGGGCGGGCTTCTGCCCCACGCACCTCGCCGCCTACCGAACGGCAGCCGCCACCCAAGATGGAATCACTTCGCTGGCGAGCCTGCACGTCTTCTGTCCGCTTGAAATGGCTTCCAGTCCCATGCCGGTCCTGGAAAGGGCGATTGCCTGCTTCTTCGGGATCAAGAACCCATATTCCAATGGCGGTACCGAACGGCCGAACCGCTTGAAAAAAGGGCGCCGATAGCTGCGTGACGGCGAAAACCGCGCGGGCTGCCTGTTAAGGGCTGTATACTCCAGCACCTCCTCAATCCAGCCGTTCTGCAGTCGCGCGCCCGGCTCGAGCAGAAGGAGCCATTCGCCCCGTACGGTACGCAGGACATCCGTGATATCCCAGCGGGTGTGGAACCGGCAGCCGGCGGCATCAGCGACCCTTGACGTCCCATCCAGAGACCCGTGGTCGAGCACCACAACGTCGCTTACAAGCCCTTCCACGGCAGCGGAAACGAGCCCGGAAAGCGTCTGCGCCAGTTCCGACTCGTGATTGTGACATTCCATCATGACCGTGAGCATTTTCGACGTTTACCGCATCGCAAAACAGAAGGCCAGCGACCAAGCCGCCATTTTTGTTCTTGCATTGTTCTCTTTTTGCCGCTAGGAATCCTTTCACAGAGCGGCGTGGCCGCCAGGAGCACCACCACATGAATGAGCTGTCCCAATTGAGGCAGAGCGCCTTTGCGTCTGCTTATACGGCTGATGTTGCAGATGCGCTGGTGAATTCCTCCGGTCTGCGGATCGAGGGCGATCGAAGGCGCGGCCGCGGCGCCGGGCTCAATCCGAGCGGGCGCTTCGAAGAGGAACGCCGCGAAGTTTTCGACGACGGCTGGCAGACCATAGAGGAACTCGAGCCGTTCAGAACCGAGGTTCAGGTCGAAAAGCCACGTACCGCGATCACCCGAAACGAATCGCCGGACATCTCCTTCGACCGCTCCATCAATCCATATCGGGGATGCGAGCACGGCTGCATCTATTGTTTCGCACGTCCGACCCACAGTTTCATGGGATTGTCGCCGGGGCTGGACTTCGAATCGAAGCTCTTCGTGAAGCCGGATGTTCCGAAGTTGCTCGAACGAGAGTTGAGCAAACCCGACTACAAGGTGCGTGCGATCGCGATTGGCACGAATACCGATCCCTACCAGCCGATCGAACGGGAATGGCGCATCATGCGGCAGGTCCTGGAGGTCCTGAACAAGGCCAATCATCCGGTTGCAATCGTGACCAAGTCGGCACTGATCACCAGAGACATCGACATCCTGTCGGACATGGCGTCGAAAGGGCTGGCAAAGGTCGGGATCTCCGTAACGAGCCTTGACCGTAAGCTTGCCCGGACCATGGAGCCGCGCGCCTCGACCCCTCCCAAGCGTCTGGAAGCCATCAAGGCGCTGACCGATGCCGGCATCCCGACGGCGGTCATGGTGGCACCAGTCATCCCCGCGCTCAACGACCACGAAATCGAGCGCATTCTGGAGGCGGGACATTCGGCGGGCGCCGTCGAGGCAAGTTATGTGCTGCTTCGCCTTCCGCTGGAGGTGAGCCCCCTCTTCCGAGACTGGCTGCTGCAGAACTATCCGAACCGCTACCGGCATGTGATGTCGCTTGTCCGCTCCATGCGTGGCGGCAAGGATTACGATGCGGAATTCGGTAAGCGAATGAAGGGGGCCGGTCCGTATGCCTGGCAGATCGGTCGCCGCTTCGAGATGACGACGAAGAGACTGGGCATGACACGTCGCGGGCTGCCGCTGCGCGACGACATTTTCGTCCGGCCAGACGGCGGCGGCATCCAGCTTTCACTGCTGTGAGACTTGAAACCCTCGGCCCCCGGGAGTTTCGCCTGTTGTCGCGAAATCTCGGAACAACAAGAACTGCAATCGGTCGGACGACCGATATGCCCCCACTTTCGGCACGCCCCCGCCTCCGTCCGTGCCGAAATTCCCCGGTTCTGCCGCTTCGGCGGTGGACAGCGACGCCGCATCGCTGATCCCGGGGTTGCAGGAGATCGGGCCGACGTGCGAGGCTGCCGCCATGTTATCTCGCACGTCGCCCGATTCTCCGATGCTCTTCGACGAAGCGCCTCTCGTACCCGACTTCAGCCTGGAACTGCAGGCGCGAAAGGCGGGGCACTGGCCTGTGGCTGGCACGGACGAAGCCGGACGGGGGCCGCTTGCAGGCCCGGTCGTCGCCGCCGCTGTGATCCTCGACCCAAACAACATCCCCGACGGCCTCAACGATTCCAAGCAACTCACTGCCGCCCAGCGGGAGACACTGTTCGAGGCCATCATGGCCACGGCCGAGATCTCCATAGCGGCCTCCAGTCCCCGCCACATCGACGAACGCAACATCCTGCGTGCAAGCCTCGACGCCATGCGTCGTGCCGTGGCGGGGCTTGCCGTAAAGCCTGCCTATGTTCTTACCGACGGACGCGACGTTCCACGTGGGCTCTGCTGCCCCGGCAAGGCGGTGATCCAAGGCGACGCGCGGTCGGTATCCATTGCTGCCGCCTCGATCATCGCCAAGGTAACCCGCGACCGCATGATGGCGCGCGCGCATCTGGCGTTTCCCGTCTATGGCTTTGCCAGCCATGCCGGCTACGCCACCCCGCAGCACCGTGCCGGCATCGACGCGCACGGGCCATGCTCGCTGCACCGCATGAGCTTCCGGCCACTCAGGAAGGATGAGCCGCTCGAGGTCTGACCATCGAGAATCGGTTCGGGTCTTCTTCCAAAAGATCATCTTGCGGATTGTCGAGCGGGGTTCGACAATTGCGCCCCCTCTCCGCCCCGCCATGATCCGCCGTACATCAACCGTGCTCGATCCTACGCGGCTGAAAAGAAAAAGGCCGGGATTGTGCCCGGCCTTCTTGCAGTGTCAATGGATCAAAGTCAGTTCAGCCGCGTCTGCACCGTGCCAACGGCGTCCTTGAAAAGCGCCTCCTGAGTGGCACCATCGGCCTTCTTGGCGATGACGCGTTCGGCCGCAGCGATCGCAAGATCGACGGCTGCAGCGCGTACGGCGCCGATCGCTTCAGCTTCGGCCTGCTTGATCTTCTGCTCGGAGAGCGCGTTGCGGCGGGCGACGAATTCCTCCGTCTTCTGCTTTGCCTCGGCGGTAAGCGCAGCGGCTTCCCGCTCGGCGGCGGCCAGGATCTGGGCAGCTTCCGCCTCGGCGTCCTTCCGCTTGCGCTGGTACTCGGCGAGCAGTGCCTGTGCCTCTTCGCGCAGCCGCGTGGCCTCGTCGAGTTCCCTGCGGATGTTGCGAGCGCGCTCATCGAGCGACTTCGCGATCATTCCCGGGACCTTGAGGTAAACGATCAGGGCAAAGAAAAGAACGAGGCCGACAAGGGCGAAGAATGTTGCGTCGAATGCCATGGATCAGGCCTCCGCTTTCACGGCTGCGACCGCAGCCTTTATGTCGTCGCCGGACGCCTTTGCGCCGATCAGACGATCGACCACAGCTGCTGCTGTTTCTTCGGCGATCTGCCCGACCTGGGCAAAAGCCTGGTTCTTGATCTCGCCGATCCTTGCTTCGGCAGCGGCGAGCTTGCCTGCGAGCTCGGCTTCGATCGTTGCCCGATCGGCAGCAGCCTTCGCCTTTGCGGCATCGCGGGCGGTCCCGGCGATGTTATTTGCTTTCGAACGGGCGGCCGCCAGTTCCCTTTCATAGGTCTCGACCGCCGCGTCTGCTTCCGACTTCAGCCGAGCGGCCTCGTCGAGGTCCTGCGCGATTCGGTCATGGCGCTGTTCGAGAATCCCGCCGACACGGGGAACGATGACCCGCTTCATCAGGAGGTAGAAAAGGCCAAAGGTGATGACGAGCCACAGGATCTGCGACGGGAAGTGCGTTGCGTCGAAGGGCGGAAAGGTGCCGCCTCCGTGCTCGTCGCCATGAGCAACGCCGGTTTCGGTATGAACTTCGCCAGCCGGCGCGGCATGCGGATCAACCGCAGGGGCGGCGCCCGGGGCTGCAGGCGTTTCAGGAGCGGCCGGCGCGGTCTGCGCATGTGCCGAGGTCACGATCATCATCACCTCCAGGTGTATTCCAAATGCGAAGGATCACGGCGCGCTCCTTGGAGCGGCCGCGATCCCGATGCCTGGTCAGGTCTTATACTGCGTAGAGCAGCAGGAGAGCGATGAGCAGCGAGAAGATGCCCAGAGCTTCGGTAACTGCGAAACCGAATACCAGACGGCCGAACTGGCTATCGGCAGCAGACGGGTTGCGCAGCGCGCCCGAAAGGTAGCTACCGAAAATGTTGCCAAGACCAAGAGCGGTGCCGGCCATGCCAAAGCAAGCCAAACCTGCACCGATGAACTTTGCTGCTTCCGCTTCCATGAGAAACTCCTTGAAATGGTTGTTGCGGCTGATGACTGACGCTCAGGACGCCAATGTCGTTATCCTTAGTGCCCGCCCGGATGGATTGCGTCATTGAGGTACATGCAGGTCAGCACCGCAAAGACGTAAGCCTGGAGGAAGGCGACGAGGAATTCGAGACCGGTCAGGGCGACGGTCATTAAGAGAGGCAGGACTGCACCGCCTACGCCGAGCGCGCCGAGAGCGCCCAAAGACGTAACGAAGCCGGCGAAGACCTTCAGCGTGATGTGGCCGGCCAGCATGTTCGCGAAGAGACGCACGGAGAGCGAAACCGGACGGGACAGGAAGGAGATGACTTCGATTGCGACGACAAGCGGCAGAAGTGCGCCGGGCACGCCACTGGGGACGAACAACTTCAGGAAGTGCAGGCCATGCTTGTAGAAGCCGTAGACAAGAACCGTTCCAATCACGAGCAACGCCAGCGCGAAGGTGACGATGATCTGGCTGGTAATGGTGAAGAAGTAGGGGAACATGCCGAGCATGTTTGCGGTCAACACGAACATGAACAGCGAGAAGACCAGCGGGAAGAACTTCATGCCTTGGCTACCGGCGCCCTCGCGCAGCATGCCGGCAATGAACTCGTAGGACATTTCAGCAACGGACTGAGCCCGGCCGGGGATCAACCCGCGCTGCGAGGTCGCGAAATACAGGAAGCCTGCAGCGCATGCGACAGTCGCAACCATGAAAAGCGACGCATTGGTGAAGGAGAAGTCGATGCCGCCGATCTCGATCGGAACGATCTTGCTGATCTGGAACTGATGGATCGGATCGTTTGCCACCGTCTACCTCTTGCCCTTGGCCGCCGAAGCGGCTCCTTTACTGCGGAAGCGCCAGCAGGCGCTTCACTTCTTATCCTTGTCGCTTCGTTTCTGCGCGCTTGGCGGCGACGCCACCATACCCACAGAACGGAGCACGTTCAGAACACCGGCACAAAATCCGAGGAGAAGAAGAACAATCATCCCCCAGGGCGACGTGCCAGCAAAACGGTCGAGCATGAAGCCCAGAAGCGCGCCAACGGCGACGGCAGAGATGAACTCGGAGGAAAGCTTGAAGCCCAGAGCCATACCCTTGCGGCTCTCTTCAGACTGCGCGTCCCTCTTCGCCTCTGCCGCGTCCTCGGCC
>JAEYTV010000377.1 GCA_023433855.1 Pseudomonadota bacterium
GGTTGATACGGATCACCGTCTCAAAGTCAGCAAGCGGCATCGGTCCTTCCCGGCCCAGGATGCGCGCAGCCGTTCCGATTCCGGCGCAGTTGACGAGGATGCGCAGGCCATCGCCAGCGCTTGCTGCGACATCGAGAGCCCGGATCGCATCCTGTTCGCTCGTCACATCACCGGCGAGCGCCACGCCACCCAGATCCCGCGCCACTGTCTCGGCGGCCTTTTCGTTGCGGTCAAAGACGTGGACGATCGCACCGAGCGAGGCGAGAAGCCGGGCGGTTGCCTCGCCAAGCCCGGATCCTCCCCCCGTAACAATCGCACTGGAACCCTCTATCCTCACGCTGCAAGCTCCCTGCCGGCGCGGATGACATCGATGCCGTCCGCATAAAGCTGCTCGACCAGATCACCGCGGTTAGCAAGGACCGCTCGCTGGTTGATCGAGCCCTTGTCGGTGATTTCTCCCTTCTCGAACCGGAGCGGCTCCGTCATCAGCATCAGCCGCATCACTCGGCTTGCCGAACCGCTTGCCTGCCGCTGATGCTCTGCAAGCTTTTCCGCCAACGCTTCCCTGACGTAAGGGTGCTGGAGGATCTCCTCATCCGAAAGGCTTGTCGAGCCAGGGACAAGCTCGCGAAGGGCGGGCATGAAGGGAACCGCCAAGGCACCCAGTTCGGTCCGGTCCTGACCGGTGATGACCGCATCGCGGATCAGCCCGCCAAACTGGTTGACGAGTTGGGCCCGCAGGACGCCCACGGCAACCCAGGTCCCCGTCTGCAGTTTGAAGTTCTCCGCCGTACGTCCATCGAAGTAGAAGCCCTTGCGCGGATCACCGGGCTCGGCGAACTTCACCGCATCGCCGATCCGATAGAAACCCTCTTCATCGAAGGCCTCTTTCGTTAAAGCCTCGTTGCGCCAGTAACCGGGCGTGACGTTCGGCCCCTTGAGACGCAGTTCATATTTTTCGTCGAAGGGCACGAGTTTCATCGTGACACCGCGAGCAGGGATGCCGATGTTGCCGGGCCGGCTCTGAGGATCGGTGCAAAAGATGGCAAACGGAGCGGTTTCGGTCGAGCCTATCCCCGTGCCGAGCGGCACCCGTTCACCCGTGGCCATTTCGGACAGTTCGATCAATGCGTCCCATGTATGCTGCGCCATGCCGGCGCCGGCATACATCAGCATCTTCAGATCCCTGAAGAAGTTCTTTCGGAGAGCCTCATCCTCCCGCATGGCGTGGATAAGCATCTCAAAACCTGCGGGCACGTTGAAATACCAGGTCGGCGCGATCTCCCGCAGATTGGCAATCGTCTGGCCGATCAGTGCAGGAGACGGCTTGCCGCGATCTATGTAGTAGGTTCCGCCGTGGTAAATGGCGATGTTGAAGACCTTGTTGCCGCTGGCCGTATGGTTCCAGGGGGCCCAGTCTACCAGGACAGGCGGCTCCTCCCGGAAGTAGGCATAGCAGTCGGCGACCATTTCCTGATTGGAGCACAACATGCGCTGCGTCTGGATGACGGCCTTCGGAGAACCGGTGGTGCCAGAGGTGAACAGAAACTTGGCCACCGTATCCGGGCCTACAGCGGCATAGGCCGCATCAACGGCCTCGGTCGGCTTCGCCTGGAGAACGTCCTCCATGCTGAATGTGTTTGCCCGGTCCGCAGGAAGGTCGCGAATGGCAACGAACGGGATGTCGCTTCCGAAAGCGACATCCACCGCCTTGCGGAACGCCGTCCCATCATCCGCAAATACGAGCCCCGGCGTGATCTGCCTGGCGATGTCGTGCAGCTTCGAGAAATCCGCCGAGATCGTTGCATAGGCTGGAGCGATTGCTGCCGATGGAATGCCGACGTGCTGGGCCCCCAGCGCCATCAAGGCATGTTCAAGCGAATTCTCGGAAAGGATGACCAGCGGGCGCTCCGCCGACAACCCTCTATCAAGCAGAAACTGAGCGATGCGCCTAACCTGATCCAGCGCCTGATCATAGGTGACCTTGCGCCAGTCTCCCGTTCCTTCGCGGTCGGCCATCCAGACGCGATCGGGTGCAGCTTGAGCCCAGTGGACCAACCGCTCGTTCATCTTGTCCGGATAGGATCCCAGTGGGTCCTCGCGCCACACGACAATCTCGCCGTTCGAGCGCTCCTCCCACCTCACCACAGGGGACCACAGCTTTACATCACGCGCAGACAGACCGGCCATGACACTCCTCCCAGACGTCAATGCCTCCCAAGGCTCCAAAAATTTGTTTACAAGGAAACAATCTCCCTGTAAACAATCAAAAACTCAAGGCGGGCGAGGGAGCGCCCGTTACTGGAGGAGAATGCACCGAATGGCCGATCAGACGGCATCCAGCTTCGTCACCTACGAGCTTCGTGGCGACGTTGCCCATATAGGTCTCAACCGTCCCGAGAAGCGCAATGCCATCAGCGATCGCTTCGTGGAGACGATCGCCGCGGCTGTCGCCCGGGCCGAGAGCGAGGCAAAGGCAGCCGTTCTCTTCGGACACGGAGCACATTTCTGCTCAGGCCTCGACCTTGCCGAACATGTCAAGAAGAGCCCGATCGAGGGCGTGCGCGGCTCGCGCCGATGGCATCAGGTATTCTCCGGCATAGAGCACGGAACGATCCCCTGGATATCCGCCCTGCATGGCGCCGTCGTCGGCGGTGGTCTGGAACTCGCGGCCTCCACCCACATCCGCGTTGCCGACAGATCAGCCTTCTTCGCGCTGCCGGAAGGCCAGCGCGGCATATTTGTCGGCGGCGGTGGCTCGGTTCGGGTCGCCCGTCTGGCGGGGGTGGCCCGCATGACGGATATGATGCTGACCGGACGAGTGGCGTCGGCGGAGGAGGCCGAGCGCTGGAACGTCGTGCAGTATGTGGTGGACGAAGGACACGCACGCGAAAAGGCGCATGAGCTGGCCACTGCAGCCGCAGGCAATGCGGAAATTTCCAACTATGCGGTCATCAATGCGCTTCCGCGGATCCAGGATATGGCCAAGGAAGACGGGTTGTTTGTGGAATCCTTCATCGCCTCGTTCACGGCGACCAGCCCGGAGGCCGAGGAAAGGTTGCGCGCCTTCCTCGAAAAGCGCGCCGCGCGGCTGAAGGTGCCCGGAGCCAGCTAAGGAGCCGCTGATGGACATGCCAATCCGCACGGCTGAAGCGGTCAATCTCGACCGGCTCGACACGGCGCTCGGCTTTCTGATGCGGCTCGCCCAGCTGAAGATCTACGGGCGCTTCTTCGAGGAAGTCGGAGACCGCGATCTGAAGCCAGGCGAGTTTTCGGTGCTCTGGGTGATCCTTCACAACCCGGGCATCCGCCAGAGCGTGCTCGGCCAGCGGTTGATGATCAAGCGCGCCCACATGACGAAGTTGATCCGGTCGCTGGAGGATCGCGCGCTCGTTTCCCGCACCGTGCCGGATGACGATCGACGGGCAGTGGAGATCCGCCTTACGCCAGCGGCCGAAACGATGGTCAGGACGGCTGGCGACTGGTTCTTTGCCTACGAGGACGCCCTGGGAGACAATCTCACGGCTACGGAACGGCAGCAGCTGACCAACCTGCTTCGAAAATTCATCGGGCTCGAATAGAAGAAACACAGGACCAGGAGGGGGCGCAATGAACGTCGACGAGCTGATAGCCATCGACATCCACACCCACGCGGAAGAGCCGTGCTGTGGGCCGCGCGACGATGGCTATGACGAGTTCCAGGCGGGCATGGCCCGGTACTTCAAGAACCCGGCAGGCCACAAGGGAATGCTTCCAACGGTCAACGAAACGGCTGTTTATTACCGGGAGCGCAATATCGGATGCGTGATCTTTCCAGTCGACGCAGAGCGCGAAACCGGCTTCCGCCGATACAACAATGAAGAAGTGGCGATGATCGCTGCCGAAAACAGCGACATCATGATCCCCTTCGCATCGATCGATCCCGCGAAAGGCAAGCTGGGCGCCCGGGAGGCGAGACGGCTGGTGCGCGAGTTCGGCGTCAAGGGCTTCAAGTTCCACCCCACGATGCAGGCCTTCTACCCCAACGACCGGATGGCTTACCCACTTTACGAGGCGATTGCCGAAGAGGGCGCGATCACGCTGTTCCATACAGGCCAGACCGGCGTCGGGGCCGGGATGCGAGGCGGCATGAACATGCGTCTCAAGTATTCCAACCCGATCTATCTGGACGATGTAGCGGCAGACTTCCCGGACATGCCGATCATCCTGGCCCACCCTTCGTTCCCATGGCAGGAAGAGGCTCTTTCGGTCGCCACCCACAAGCCCAATGTCTACATCGACATGTCGGGGTGGTCCCCCCAGTATTTCCCACCGATCCTGGTGCAATACGCCAACTCGCTTCTCAGGCACAAAATGCTGTTTGGCTCGGACTGGCCGGCCATCACTCCGGATCGCTGGCTGTCGGACTTTGCAGGCATCCCGATCAAGGATGAGGTGCGCCCCCTGATCCTCAAGGACAACGCCCGCAAGCTCCTGAAGATCTGATCCCCGCCGCGGCCAAGCACTTTCTTGCCTTCAGGCAGGTTGAGGATCCGCTTCGGCGGCTACCACATCTGTTCAATCGCGATGATATCAGCGGCAGTGTTCACTATGCTTGCGGCGTCAGTCGCCTGACTGCCATTTCAAGCCGGATCAGCGAAAAGCACACGCCCGTGCTGATCATGGCGCCTGCGGGTGTAAAAGCCCCTGAAACGCAGCATCTGGCGGTGGCCACGACGCGCCTCCTCGGGGCCGGGCTCGGCTGCAGCCGGTCGGCATGAGACGGAGTTCCTGCACTTCGTCCCGTCGCCCGCCGAAGCCATCCGCCCGGCCCGCGGGGACCCCTTTCTCCATTTGGAGCAAGGTGCTGCCGTCCCCGCTTCTCCCATCCATTCCTACACCTCCAAGACGTCTTCGAAGGATTCCGGGAAGGTCTGCCGAGCAACCTTCTCATTGATCATCAGCAGTGCCTCGTAGGAGAGCGGATCGAAATTCTTCTCCGCCGCGACGACTTCCCGTCCGAACAGCAGGTTGAGCCTCGCCGCATCGAGGTTGCCGCGCTCGAACGGTTCGTTGCCGAAGTGATGCCAGAGCGCATGCAGGAATGCGGCGTCGATCAAGTGTTCCTTCGTGCCCGGTCGAGCCCGGCGGGGAAGAGCCTTTATCGGCGTTACGCCTCTTGGATTGGCGCGACGTATGGTGAACTGGACACCGGTGCCCGGCATGCCAGACGGGAAGCCACGGTGCTTGGTCATTTCAGGCAGGGTTGCCATCGAGGTCTCCTTACAAC
>JAEYTV010000379.1 GCA_023433855.1 Pseudomonadota bacterium
GTTCTTCTTCACGCCGGATGCGAAGCAGGGCCTGCCACTTGCCCGGGCCGTGCGCAGCGGGCTTACAGAACTCAAGGGCACGCTCGCCGAACTGCGTCAACGCAGCGGCATCACCAGGTTCCTCATCGCGCGGATGTTCTACCAGGACGGCGTCAATGGCGCCCTGATCCTCGGCGGGGCCTTCGCTGCCGGCATGTTCGGCTGGGCGACGATCGAGATTGGCATCTTCGGCATTCTGATCAATGTGGTGGCGATCTTCGGCTGCATCGTCGCTGGTGCCCTGGACCGCCAGATCGGCTCCAAGAACGTGGTCGTGATCAGCCTGCTGATCCTGGTTGCCGCAACGCTCGGCATCATCTCCACCGGCCCGGGCTACACCTTCTTCGGTTTCTGGCAGTTGCCGGGCGAGGATGGTGGCGGCTTGTTCGGCACCGCCGCAGAAAAGGCCTATGTCGTCTTCGGCTTGATGATCGGCCTGTCCTTTGGGCCGGTGCAGGCGTCTTCCCGATCCTATCTTGCCCGCAGCGTGGGACTGGATGAAGCGGGACGCTATTTCGGGATCTACGCCTTGTCGGGCCGGGCCACGAGTTTCCTCGCCACACTGGCCTTCTCCGCAATCACCTATGCCACCGAGTCAGCCCGCCTCGGTATGTCGGCCCTGCTGGTCTTTCTGGTCGGCGGGTTGCTGCTGTTGCTTGCCACACCCTATCCCGCAGATCGTCCCTCGAGATAACACCTTCTCCCCACATGCGGGAAGAAGGCGAGCGTGACGACGCTTAGTGCCGGAAATGGCGCATTCCGGTGAAGACCATTGCCACCCCGTGTTCATCTGCGGCCGCGATAACTTCCTCGTCGCGCATCGAGCCGCCCGGCTGGATTACGGCGGTGGCACCGGCGGCAATCGCCGACAGAAGACCGTCCGCAAACGGGAAAAACGCTTCCGATGCCACGGCGGAACCCTTCGTCATGGGCTCCGCCCAACCCATGGCCTTCGCGGCCTCCTCGGCTTTGAGGGCAGCGATACGGGCAGAGTCGATGCGGCTCATCTGGCCAGCGCCAATGCCGGCGGTCTGGCCATCCTTCGCATAGACGATGGCATTGGATTTCACGTGTTTGGCTACCTTGTAGGCGAACTTCATGTCATCCAGTTCGGAGGCTGTGGGGGCTCGCCTGGTAACCACCCGCAAGTCGATGTCCTCGATCATGCCGTTGTCACGCGTCTGCACAAGCAGACCGCCCGAAACCGTCTTGGCAGTGATCCCGCGCGAGCGCGGGTCGGGCAAGCCGCCGGTGACAAGGAGCCGCAGATTGGGCTTGCGGGCGATAATGGCTCGACCCTCTTCCGACACGTCCGGAGCGATGATGACCTCCGTGAAGAGCTTGACGATCTCTTCCGCGGTCTCCCCGTCAAGGCACCCGTTGAGCGCGATGATACCGCCGAAGGCGGACGTCGAATCGCAGGCAAGAGCTCTGAGATAGGCCTCCTTCAGGGTCGAACCGGTGGCCACGCCGCAGGGATTGGCATGTTTGATGATTGCACAGGCAGGACCCTTCACCGGATCGAACTCGCCGATCAGTTCGAAAGCGCCGTCGGTATCGTTGATATTGTTGTACGAAAGTTGCTTTCCCTGGAGAAGCTTAGCCGTCGCCACCCCCGGACGATTTTCACCTGTGACGTAGAAGCCGGCGCTCTGATGCGGATTCTCGCCATAGCGCATCTCCTCCTTCAGAACGCCGCCGATCGTGCGGTAACGGGGGATCTCGATATCGAGTGCTTCAGCGAACCAATTGGCGATCGCAGTGTCGTAAGCAGCAGTCCTGGCGTAGGCCTTGGCTGCCAGCTTCTGGCGGAAGACGTAACCTGTGTGGCCGTCATTGCTACGCAGTGCCTGGATCAGCGCCGGATAATCTGCAGGATCAACCACGGTCGTTACATAGGCGTGGTTCTTCGCGGACGCGCGTATCATCGCGGGCCCGCCGATATCGATATTCTCTACCGTAGTCGGATAGTCGCCCTCGGCCGCACGGACTTCTTCGAACGGGTAGAGGTTGATGACCGCAAGATCGATTCCTTCTATCCCATGATCTTTCATCGCCGCCGCATGGTCCTGGTCGTCGCGAATGGCAAGCAGACCGCCGTGAACATTCGGGTGCAGAGTCTTGACGCGCCCATCCATGATCTCGGGAAAGCCGGTGACCTCGGAAACGTCCGTAACAGGCAGGCCAGCCTCGGTAATCGCTTTATGCGTGCCACCGGTAGAAAGAAGCCTGACCCCCTGCTCGGTCAGGGCGCGGGCAAGCTCGACAATGCCCGTCTTGTCGGAAACGGAAAGCAGCGCCGTCCGGATCTTCACCTGATCCGGTGCAGGGATCTTCTTGGAAACAACGGCCATTGCTCTCTCCTTGAAACGCGCCCGTTCGGCACCATCGAAATTCGGCCGCCGGTTAGCACAGCTTGGCAGAAGAGGAAACGCCTAAAGCGGCCCCAGCGGCAAGAGAGGGTGCGGTCTTGATATATGCGCGGCGGGCCGCTGTCAGTCTTCGCGCCGCAGCATCCAGCGGATCTCGGAGGTCTCGGGGGGTGAGAACTCGATTGCGAGTTGCTGGCTGGGCCGGATCCCCGACACATCGGCAAAGAATATCCCCTCCTCTATCAGGACCTGCAGGCCGGGTGCCCCGAAGACCCAGCACTCGCCATCCGGCGCATGCATCGCTACGGTCTCGCGGTCGCGGCGCGTCAGGGTGATGGCGGGATGAATATGGAAGCGGGCTACGGC
>JAEYTV010000506.1 GCA_023433855.1 Pseudomonadota bacterium
ACCTGGGCCCCTACGAGAAGAACTGCCGCGCCCATTGGGTGACAGCCGACGATCCGATGCCGGAGGATTTTTCCTTCCAGCTTTTCCCGGACGATCTCGACCGGCTGGAATGGTATTTGAACGACGCCGTTGCCCGCGTGCCGATCCTTGGCACGGCGGGCCTGTCGCGCATCATCAACGGCCCGATCCCCTATGCGCCGGACGGCAATCCGCTGATCGGCCCGATGCCCGGCGTGCCGAACGCTTTCGAAGCCTGCGTCTTCACCTTCGGCATCTGCCAAGCCGGCGGTGCCGGCAAGGTCCTGGCCGAATGGGTGACGGAGGGGGAGACTGAGTGGGACATGTGGAGCTGCGATCCGCGCCGCTACACGGCTTTTGCCTCGGACCCGGATTATTGCGTCACCAAGGGCATGGAAATCTACGGTCACGAGTATGCCATGCATTTCCCAAAGCACTACTGGCCCGCCGGACGCGGCAAGAAGCTTTCCCCCATCCATGATCGGATCGCGGCACTCGGCGCCCAGTTCAAGCCCTATAACGGCTGGGAACGGGCCATGTGGTACGCGAAGCCGGGGGACGATATCTCGGAAGAAGCCACCCAGACCTGGAACCGGGAAGGTCCGTGGAGCCCGCGCATCGAGGAGGAATGCCTCGCCGTGCGCGATGCCGCGGGCATTCTCGACCTGCCCGGCTTCTCCCGCTATCGGGTAAAGGGGCCGGGTGCGGCGGCCTGGCTCTCGTCGATCACCACCGGCAAGGTGCCGAAGCCGGGCCGCATCGGGCTCGCCTACTTCGCCGACGACAAAGGCCGGATCGTCACCGAGATGTCGGTAATGATGCTGGACGAGGACTTCTTCTTCCTGATCACTGCCGCCACGGCTCAGTGGCATGATTACGAATGGCTGCTGAAGCTCAGACCGGCCGATGCGGCATTCAGCATCGATGACGTGACCGAGGCCTTCTCGTGCCAGATCCTTTCGGGCCCGGCCTCACGCGCCATCCTCGCCGAGGTGGCGGATGCCGATCTGACGAAGCCGTGGCTCACACATCAAGCCTGCCGGGTCGCCGGGCGCTGGTGCCAGCTGGTGCGCGTTTCCTTCGCCGGCGAACTCGGCTGGGAAATCCACACCAAGATCGAGGACACCGACACGATCTTCGATGCGGTATGGGATGCCGGCCAGAAGCACGGCCTCAAGCCGTTCGGGATGGAGGCACTCGACAGCCTGCGCATCGAGAAGGGCTATCGAGCCTGGAAGGGCGATCTCTCCACCGATTACACCATACTGCAGGGAGGGCTGGAACGCTTCGTCGACTGGTCGAAGGACGACTTCAAGGGCAAGTCGGCGCTGGCTGCCGAGAAGCAACGGGGCATCAAGAAACGTTTCGTGTCGCTCGTCGTCGCGGCCGGCGACTGTGATGCGCCCTACATGTCCACCCTCTGGCATGAGGGTGAGGTGGTTGGCGAGACGACGTCGGGTAACTGGGGGTACCGGGTCGGCAAATCCATCGCGCTCGCCATGCTGCGCGCCGATCTTGCCGAACCCGGCACGGAACTCGAGGTCGAGATCTTTGGAGACCGCTTCAAGGCGACCGTGCAGGCGGAGCAGGCGCTCTGGGATCCGGCAAACGAGAGGATCCGCGCATGAAGGCGGTCCCTGCGAAGGCCCGCGCGGTCATCATCGGCGGCGGGGTCTCCGGCTGTTCCGTCGCCTACCATCTCGCCAAGCTCGGCTGGACCGATGTGGTGCTCCTGGAGCGCAAGCAGCTTACCTCCGGCACCACCTGGCATGCGGCCGGCCTGATCGGTCAGTTGCGCGGCAGCCAGAACATGACGCGGCTCGCCAAATATTCGCGCGACCTCTACGTCCAGCTCGAAACCGAAACCGGCATCGCCACCGGCATGAAGCAGAACGGTTCGATGACGGTGGCTCTGACAGACGAACGCAAGGAGGAGATCTACCGGCAGGCTTCGCTCGCCCGGGCCTTCAACATCGATGTGCGGGAAATCTCGCCTGGCGAGGCGAAGGCCATGTATCCGCATCTCAACATCGGCGACGTCAAGGCAGCGGTGCATCTGCCGCTCGACGGGCAATGCGATCCCGCCAATATCGCCATGGCGCTTGCCAAGGGTGCGCGGCAGAGCGGTGCCGCCGTCATCGAAGGCGTCAAGGTCACCGAAGTCATCGCGAAGGATGGGCGCGTCGCCGGGGTCGCCTGCGAGCAGAACGGCGAGCGATACGTCATCGAGACGGAAAACGTCGTCAACTGCGCCGGCATGTGGGGGCGCGATCTTGCGGCACAATCCGGCGTCACCGTGCCGCTGCACGCCTGCGAGCACTTTTACATCGTCACCGAACCCATCGCGGGTCTGACGCAGCTCCCGGTGCTGCGCGTGCCGGACGAATGCACCTATTACAAGGAGGATGCCGGCAAGATGCTGGTTGGCGCCTTCGAGCCCGTGGCAAAAGCCTGGCCGCCGTCAGGCGAGAGGATCCGCGAGGACTTCTGCTTTGACCAGCTGCCCGAGGATTTCGACCATTTCCAGCCGATCCTGGAAATGGCGATCAACCGGATGCCGATGCTGGAGACGGCCGGTATCCACACCTTCTTCAACGGCCCGGAGAGCTTCACCCCCGACGACCGCTACTATCTCGGCGAAGCGCCCGAACTGAAAGGCTATTGGGTGGCCGCCGGCTACAATTCGATCGGTATCGTTTCGTCGGGCGGCGCCGGCATGGCGTTAGCCCAATGGATGAACGACGGTGAGGCGCCTTTCGACCTCTGGGAAGTGGATATCCGCCGCGCGCAGCCGTTCCAGAAGAACCGGCTTTACCTCAAGGAACGCGTCACCGAGACGCTCGGCCTTCTCTATGCCGATCATTTTCCCTATCGGCAGATGGCGACCGCACGCGGCGTGCGCCGCTCCCCCATCCACGAGCATCTGAAGGCACGCGGCGCCGTGTTCGGCGAGGTCGCCGGCTGGGAGCGCGCCAACTGGTTTGCGAAAGAGGGGCAGGAACGGGAATACCGATACAGCTGGAAGCGGCAGAACTGGTTCGAGAACCAGCGCGACGAACACATGGCGGTCCGCACCGGCGTCGGCCTGTTCGACATGACCTCGTTCGGCAAGATCAGGGTTGAGGGCCGCGATGCGCTCACCTTCTTGCAGCGGCTCTGCGCCAACCAGATGGACGTGCCGGCGGGGCGGATCGTCTATACCCAGATGCTGAATGGCAAGGGAGGTATTGAAAGTGACCTCACCGTCACAAGGCTGTCGGAAACCGCCTTCTTCCTCGTCGTGCCGGGCGCGACGCTTCAGCGCGATCTCGCCTGGCTGCGGAAAAATCTCGGCGACGAGTTCGTCGTTGTCACCGATGTTACCGCCGCCGAGAGCGTGCTCTGCCTGATGGGGCCGAAAGCACGCGAGCTGATCCAGAAAGCCAGCCCCAACGACTTTTCCAATGCGGCGCATCCCTTCGGCACTGCCCGCGAGATCGAGATCGGCATGGGGCTCGCCCGCGCCCACCGCGTCACCTATGTCGGGGAACTCGGCTGGGAACTCTACGTCTCGACCGACCAGACGGTGCATGTCTTCGAGGCGCTGGAGGAGGTAGGGGCCGATCTCGGCCTGAAGCTCTGCGGCATCCATACGCTGGATAGCTGCCGTATCGAAAAGGCTTTCCGCCATTTCGGCCACGACATCACAGACGAGGACCATGTGCTGGAGGCCGGGCTTGGATTCGCGGTGAAAATGGACCGAGGCGATTTCCTCGGCCGCGACGCGGTGCTGCGAAAGCAGGAAGCCGGACTCGACCGGCGTCTGGTGCAATTCCGGCTGACCGACCCGCAACCGCTGCTGTTCCACAACGAGGCGGTGGTACGCGACGGCGAGATCGTCGGCACGATCACGTCGGGTAACTACGGCCACTTCCTGGGTGGTGCCATCGGGCTCGGTTACGTGCCCTGCAGGGGCGAGAGCACCGCGGATGTGCTGGCGTCACACTACGAGATCGAGATCGCCGGCCGGCGGGTGAAGGCGGAGGCGTCGCTTTCGCCCATGTATGATCCGAAGGCCGAGCGGGTGCGGATGTAACCGACATCTTCAAGGAGACGACCATGCTCGCATCCGAACCGACCCAGAACCGCATCACCAGCGACCGCATCGACCAACTCATCGCCGAACACCGCCCGGGGCATGGCCTTGCGCGCCCCTTCTACCACGACCCGGAGATTTTCGAGCGGGACATGACCCGCCTCTTCTTTCGCCACTGGCATTGTCTCGCGCATGAAAGCGTCATCCCCAACCTCAATGATTTCGAACTCTTCAGGCTCGGCGCCGAACAGGTAATTCTCACCCGCACAGGGGACGGCTCGATCCACGCAATGCTGAACGTCTGCCGTCATCGGGGGGCCGAGGTCTGCACGCAGGAAAAAGGCAACGCCCGGGCGTTCGTCTGCCCCTACCATGCCTGGACCTTTGCAAACGACGGCCGGCTCAAGGCAGCCCGGCTGATGCCGAAGGACTTCCGGCGCGAGGAGCACGGGCTGAAGAAGCTGCATGTCCGCGTCGTGGAGGGCCTCGTCTTCATCTCATTTGCGGAAAATCCGCTGGTTTTCTCGGAAGTGGAAAGCCTGCTGCGCGCCACCTGCGGCCAATATGGCTGGGGCTCGGCCAAGGTCGCGCATCGTGAGATCTACTCGCTCGACGCCAACTGGAAGCTCGCAGTCGAGAATTATGTCGAGTGCTACCACTGCGGCCCGGCGCATCCGGAATATTCCGAGACCCATGCGCTCGAGCAGCCGCTGCATCTGATCGAGGAACTGAATGCCAGGATGGAGGCGCGTACCTGCGCATTGGGCATCGAGGTCGGTTCCGGCAACCATTGGCAGACATCGCGGGCAGGCCGCGAGGCGATCCATGCCTTCCGCTACGCGCTCTATGACGGTGTGAAGACGGGCAGCAGGGACGGACGGCCGCTTGCTCCGCTGATGGGTCGTTTCTCCGATTTCGACGGCGGCGTCACCTCCATCCATCTCGGCGGCACGAGCTTCCTCGTCTGCTACCCCGATCATGGCATGATCTACCGGTTCATCCCGAAGACGGTCGACAAGTGCGAGATGGAACTGATCTGGCTGGTGAATGCCGAAGCCGAGGAGGGCCGTGACTATGACCTCGAAGAACTCACCTGGCTCTGGAAGGTGACGACCGACGAGGACAAGGCGATCATCGAACACACCGCCCGCGGCGTCGTTTCCCGTTTCTTCACGCCGGGGCCGATCGCCCCTATGGAACAGAACGAACTGCGGTATATCGGCTGGTATCTGGACGAGATCAGCCGGGCGTGAGGCGCAGATGAAAAGACTGTCGGGCAAGTGCCTTTGCGGCGCGGTGGAGTATGCGGTGGACGACGCTTTCGTCTATGCCGCCAATTGCCACTGTCCCGATTGCCGCCGTACGACAGGTTCGGCCTTCAAACCCTTTGCCGGCATTCCGCGCGAGAGATTTGCGCTGCTGAAGGGGGCCGACAGCCTGCTGATCTATGGCGAAACTCACGGGCATGACGCGCATTGCCGCACCTGTGGTTCGCTTCTCTATTCACTGGTGCGCGAGGCGGCCTGGGTGCATGTGGCGATGGGCACACTGGTGGATGCGCCGACCATCCGGCCCACGCACCACATCTTCGTCGGATCGAAGGCGCCATGGTACGAGATCACAGACGGTCTGCCGCAATATGAGGGTCACGAGACCGCTTAGGCCTTCGCCTCAAGAGCCTTCAGCTTCTCACCTTCAGGAAGGAAGAAGATCTCCGTCATCCTTCCGGTCACCGCCGGGTTCGTCGTGGAAGCGCCGCAGCCTTCCGTTGCGCGCCTGATCACTCCGCCTTGTTGAATGCCATACGGAACCTCGATCCTGGGGAGCCGCATGGCAAGGTCGAACCCTCCACTGGTCAGTTGCCAAGGTTCTCAACAACAGGTTATCCGGTGCTGGAGATGAACCAAAACGTTTTGGCTTGACTCCCAAAACGTTTTGGAGAACTCTCATTGCTATCATGGGAGGAAAGTGTTGGCCAATCTCAAGCAACTCGCGCGCTCGCTCGGGCTGTCGATCACCACGGTCTCTCGTGCGCTTGACGGCTATTCCGATGTTGCGGCGGCGACCCGGGAGCGGGTTCGCGAAGCTGCCGAGAAGGCCGGGTATCATCCCAATGCCTCGGCCCGCCGGCTGCGCAAGCAGCGGGCCGAACTGGTCGCCGTGACACTTCCAAGCGATCCGGGCCAAATCGGTCCCCCGCACTTCCTCGACATGTTGTCCGGCTGCGCTGAACATCTGGCGGCCGCTGGCCTCAATCTTGTCATTGCCCCGGTACCGCGCGGTGAAAGCGAGCTGGAGATGTGCCGCCGCTTCGTTGATGGTCGCCGCGTCGACGCAATGCTGCTGGTGCGCACCAAGCGCAAGGACGAGCGCGTCGAGTTTCTCCAGTCGCGCGGCATTCCCTTCGTCACCAATGGTCGGACGGAGAGCCCGAAACCGCACCCGTTCATCGATGGTGATGGCTTTGCCGGTTTCCATGCTGCTACGGCGCGGTTTCAGACCGCCGGCCATCGGCGCATCGGCCATGTGGCTGGTCCGCAGGACTACTATTTCGCCCACGTCCGCCGCATGGGCTGGAAGGCTGCGATGGACGAGGCGGGCCTGCCGGCCGATCTTTGCGCTGAAGCCGCACCCACCGAGCAAGGGGGGTACCTGGCCGCTCTTGAACTGCTGCGCCAACCGGTCCCCCCGACGGCGCTTCTCTGCGCAACGGACGAGATGGCGATTGGTGCACTGCGCGCGCTGCGCGAGATCGACAGCGGCGACAGCATCAGCATCGTCGGCCACGACGACCTGCCGATGGGCGCTTTCGCAAGCCCGCCGCTCTCGACCATGCGAATGACCGGCGAAAACCTCGGCGCGAATTTTGCGTCGCTCCTTTTGCGCGCCATTGCCGGCGAGCCCGCCCAGGATCTTCAGGAACTGCACCCGATCACGTTCGTCGACCGGGACAGTCACTGCCGCCCGATGAAGGCGGCATGACATGCGCGCATGAGCATAAACAAACCAAGGAGGAAAAAATGAAACGCATCATGTCATTTGCCATTCTGGCAACTACGGCGCTCGCACTTGCTTCGCCGGCCCTTGCCCAGACGGTTTTCGTATCCACCCAGCTTCGCCCGATTGAAGAGGCGACGGTCGTGCGCCAAGACCTGCTGAAGGGTATCGACGGAGTGGACTACGTGGTCGAGGAGCCGCCGCAGTTCGCCGTCCGCATGGAGGCAGAGCGCCAGGCGGGCAAGCACACCATCAGCCTCGTCGGCGCGCTGCATGGCGAGCTGTCGCCACTCGCGGACAAGGAGCAGCTCGAGCCGCTCGATGAGCTTGCCAAGAAGCTTGCGGATGGCGGCATGCCGCAGTCGGTCCTCGATCTCGGCAAGCTCGGCAAGTCCAACCAGCA
Organism: Pseudomonadota bacterium; assembly: GCA_023433855.1. Classification (GTDB taxonomy): domain Bacteria; phylum Pseudomonadota; class Alphaproteobacteria; order Rhizobiales; family Rhizobiaceae; genus Neorhizobium. Next base: position 7,494 of record JAEYTV010000506.1, read on the forward strand.
GTATATTCCGTGGATGCAGGCGACCTATGTCATGGCCGCCCACAAGGACGCGCTGCAGTACCTGCCGCAGGGGGCCGACATCAATGCGCTCACCTATGACCAGCTCATCGAATGGGGCAAGGCGATGCAGGAGGCCACAGGCCAGCCGCAGATCGGCTTCCCGGCCGGCCCGAAGGGCCTGATGGCGCGCTATTTCCAAGGCTACTTCTACCCGTCCTTCACCGGTGGCGTGGTGCGCACCTTCAAGAACGCCGATGCTGCAGCAGGCTGGGAAAAGCTGAAGGCTCTCTGGGCCTATGTGAACCCGAACTCCACCAACTACGACTTCATGCAGGAGCCGCTGGCAGCTGGCGAGGTCATGGTAGCCTGGGATCACGTGGCGCGCCTGAAGAACGCCATCTCGGCAACGCCCGACGACTATGTCGTCTTCCCTGCCCCGGCGGGACCCAAAGGACGTGGCTACATGCCGGTCATCGCAGGCCTTGGCATCCCGAAAGGCGCACCGGATGCAGCCGCAGCGACCAAGATCATCGAGCACCTCACCACCCAGGACACGCAGTTGCTGACCGCCTCCAAGGTCGGATTCTTCCCGACGCTCAACGTCGAGCTTCCGCCAGATCTGGACAAGGGCGTGGCGCTTCTCGCCGGTGCCGTCACCAAGACGCAGGGCGCCTCCGACGCCGTGATCTCGCTGCTGCCGGTCGGCCTTGGCGACAAGGGCGGCGAGTTCAACAAGGTCTACATGGATGCCTTCCAACTCATCGTGCTGCAGGAGCAGCCTGTCGGCGAGGTGCTTGAGAAGCAAGGCGCCGCGATGGCCAAGCTGATGGCCGATACCAAGGCCCCGTGCTGGGCTCCTGACGCCAACAGTGACGGTGCCTGCCCGGTCGAATGACACCGGCTGACACTTCGAGGGCCTCGTAAGGTCGAAGGTATCCGGGCGGATCCGCCCGGGTACCAAACCCAAATTCTCCGAGGCGGGAGCCATGACACAGAACCGAACCTGGACCCCTTATCTGCTGATCCTGCCCTCCGTCGTCTTCCTGGCGCTGCTCTTCATCGTGCCGCTGGTCCAGACGATATGGCTGGCCGTGTCTGATCAGGGAGTGCCATCGCTGGACAACATGCAGCGCATGGTGTCCGACATCAATTTCACCCGCTCGGTCCAGAATACCTTCCTGCTGACGCTGGCGGTTGTGCCCGTGCAGATCGCCATCGCGCTGGCTATGGGAACCATGGTCGCCAAGATCAGCCGCGGTCGCGAAACGATTCTCTGGGTGTGGACGATCCCGCTCGGGATCTCCGATCTCGCTGCTGGACTGGTCTGGCTGTCGATCCTGCAGAACAACGGTTATCTTAACTCGCTTCTCTATGGCCTTGGCGTCATCAGCCGTCCGACGGGGTGGCTCTCCTACCAGACGCCAGTTGCGTTGTTCATCGGGATCGCCGTTGCTGAAATCTGGCGCGGTACGGCGATCGTCATGGTTATCATCGTGGCTGGGCTCAACCAGGTCCCGAAGGAGTTCAAGGAAGCTGCCGAGATTTTCGGCGCCGGTCCCTGGACGCGTTTCCGCAAGATCACTCTGCCTCTCATCCGCCCGGCGCTGCAGTCGGCGCTGATCCTCCGCACGGTCCTCGCC
>JAEYTV010000524.1 GCA_023433855.1 Pseudomonadota bacterium
CTCCGCTTCTGAGCAGTCACCTCCGCCGAGCGGGCCCGCCCGTCGTCCGACAGGCGAAACCCCACCGGGGGACCACGCGGAGTCCCTCGACCCGTTCCACCCCACTGCATCGCCGTGCAGGCAGTTCGACCCGCGCGCACGATAGAAGGCCGCAAAAGGCAATACCCTGGCCGGAAACGCCTGCCGAAGGCCTGAACTCCACCTCAGAAGGGAATCTCGTCGTCGAGGTCGCGGGCACCACCGCTACCGCCGCCGCCACGCGAACCGCCCCCGCGATTGTAGTCGTCGGAGCTGGAGCGGCCGAAGTCGGACCCGCCGCCGCGTCCGCCCTGCCCGCCGGAATAAGCGACCTGGCCGCCCTCGCCTCCGGCGCGCGAGTCCAGCATCTGCAACTCGCCGCGGAACTTCTGCAGCACCACCTCGGTCGTGTAACGGTCCTGGCCGTTCTGGTCCTGCCACTTGCGCGTCTGCAACTGGCCCTCGATGTAGAGCTTTGCGCCCTTCTTGACGTATTGCTCGACGACCTTGCACAGGCCTTCATTGAAGACCACGACCGTGTGCCACTCCGTTTTTTCCTTACGTTCCCCGGAGTTGCGGTCCCGCCACGTCTCGGACGTCGCGATGCGAAGGTTTGCGATCGGGCGGCCGTCCTGCGTACGGCGGATTTCCGGATCCGCACCGACATTCCCAATCAGAATGACCTTGTTAACGCTACCAGCCATAACTCTCACCTTGTCCGCCGCCTGCCGCGGCCTTGATACCGTTTAACACCTTAGCCCAAGGCGCCCGTCCTTGGGGAGTTGTACGTGCTTAATCCACAAACAAATTGTTCTTTATTTGTTCTATTTTGCTTCTATAGTGCTGTCAACTGACTCGGAACGCTGGGTGATGGCAGCAGTTTCGTCTCGACACGCGCCGATCAATCACTACATAAAGGCTTCAATTCTCCCCAAAGGCATGACGATGAGCGAACTCAAGACCATTTCCATACGTGGTGCGCGCGAGCACAATCTGAAGGGGATCGATCTCGACCTGCCGCGCAACTCGCTGATCGTCATGACCGGCCTTTCGGGATCTGGCAAGTCCTCGCTGGCCTTCGACACGATCTATGCCGAGGGTCAGCGGCGCTATGTCGAGAGCCTTTCTGCATATGCGCGCCAATTCCTGGAGATGATGCAGAAGCCCGATGTCGACCAGATCGATGGCCTGTCGCCGGCGATTTCCATCGAGCAGAAAACAACCTCGCGGAATCCGCGCTCGACCGTCGGCACGGTCACGGAAATCTACGACTATATGCGCCTGCTCTTCGCGCGGGTTGGCGTACCCTATTCCCCTGCAACGGGCTTGCCGATCGAAAGCCAGACCGTGAGCCAGATGGTCGACCGAATACTCGCTCTCGAGGAAGGCACACGGCTCTACATCCTTGCCCCGATGATCCGGGGACGGAAGGGCGAGTACAAGAAGGAACTCGCCGACCTGATGAAGAAGGGCTTTCAGCGGGTCAAGGTCGACGGGCAGTTCTACGAGATCGCCGATGTTCCGGCCCTCGACAAGAAGTACAAGCACGACATTGACGTCGTGGTCGATCGCCTTGTCGTACGTCCGGACATTTCGGCGCGATTGGCGGACAGCCTCGAAACCTCGCTGAAGCTTGCCGATGGATTGGCCGTGGCCGAGTTCGCCGACAAGCCCCTGCCCGCCAACGAGACCTCCGCCGGCGGATCAGCCAACAAGTCGCTCAACGAGACCCATGAACGGGTGCTGTTTTCGGAGAAGTTCGCCTGCCCGGTGTCGGGCTTTACGATCCCCGAGATCGAGCCGAGGCTTTTTTCATTCAACAATCCCTTCGGCGCCTGCCAAACCTGCGACGGTCTCGGTTCGCAGCAAAAGGTCGATGCGGCGCTGATCGTGCCGGAACCGGGCCGTACGCTGAGGGATGGCGCGATCGCTCCCTGGGCGAAATCGACTTCGCCCTATTACAACCAGACTCTGGAGGCACTCGGCAAGGTTTTCGGCTTCAAGCTCTCAAGTCGCTGGGAGGACCTCTCGGAGGATGCGCAAAGAGCTATCCTGCACGGCACCGAGGAAAAGATTGAGTTCCAGTACGCCGACGGCGCCCGCTCCTACAAGACGGTCAAGAACTTCGAAGGCATCGTTCCCAACCTCGAGCGGCGCTGGAAGGAGACAGACTCCGCCTGGGCGCGCGAGGAGATAGAACGGTACATGTCTGCTGCGCCCTGCCCGGCTTGCGGCGGGTATCGACTGAAGCCGGAAGCCTTGGCGGTGAAGATCAACAAGCTCCACATCGGCCAAGTCACCGAGATGTCTATCAAGGCGGCGGGGGAATGGTTCGAGGCGCTGCCGGGGCAGCTGAACGCCAAGCAGAACGAGATCGCCGTGCGGATTCTGAAGGAGATCCGCGAACGCCTTCGGTTTCTGAACGACGTGGGTCTCGACTATCTCAGCCTTTCGCGCAATTCAGGAACCCTGTCCGGCGGCGAGAGCCAGCGCATACGCCTCGCCTCGCAGATCGGTTCCGGGCTGACCGGCGTGCTTTACGTTCTCGATGAACCATCGATCGGCCTGCACCAGCGGGACAATGCGCGTCTGCTCGACACGCTGAAACACCTGCGCGACATCGGCAACACGGTGATCGTCGTCGAACATGACGAGGACGCTATTCTGACGGCGGATTACGTCGTCGACATCGGCCCTGCTGCTGGTATTCACGGGGGTACCGTGGTGGCGCAGGGCTCGCCTTCCCAGGTCATGAGCAATCCGAACTCACTCACGGGAAAATACCTTTCCGGCGAGCTCGGGGTGCCCCTGCCAGCCGAGCGGCGCAAGCCGAAGAAGGGTAAGGAGATCAAGGTCGTCGGCGCACGAGGCAACAATCTGAGGAACGTGACCGCAGCGGTGCCCCTTGGTGTTTTCACTGCCGTGACGGGCGTCTCGGGAGGCGGCAAATCCACTTTTCTGATCGAGACGCTCTACAAGGCCGCGGCCCGACGGATCATGGGTGCGCGGGAGATTCCGGCAGAACACGATCGTATCGACGGTTTCGAATATATCGACAAGGTCATCGACATAGATCAGTCGCCGATCGGGCGTACCCCACGGTCTAACCCGGCGACCTATACCGGCGCCTTCACGCCGATCCGCGACTGGTTCGCAGGCCTGCCGGAAGCCAAGGCGCGAGGCTACGCTCCTGGACGGTTCTCCTTCAACGTCAAGGGCGGCCGCTGCGAGGCGTGTCAGGGCGACGGTGTCATCAAGATCGAGATGCACTTCCTGCCCGACGTCTATGTCACCTGCGACGTCTGCCACGGCAAGCGCTACAATCGCGAGACGCTCGACGTCCAATTCAAGGGCAAGTCGATCGCGGATGTGCTGGACATGACGGTCGAGGAAGGTGTGGAGTTCTTCTCGGCTGTGCCTGCGGTGCGTGACAAGCTGCAATCGCTCTTCGATGTCGGGCTCGGCTATATCAAGGTCGGCCAGCAGGCGAACACGTTGTCAGGGGGCGAGGCGCAGCGGGTCAAGCTCGCCAAGGAACTGTCAAAGCGCTCCACCGGCCGTACGCTCTACATCCTGGACGAGCCGACAACAGGGCTGCATTTCCACGACGTCGCCAAGCTTCTGGAGATGCTGCACGAGCTGGTGAACCAGGGAAATTCCGTCGTTGTCATCGAACATAATCTTGAAGTCATCAAAACGGCGGACTGGATCATAGATATCGGCCCCGAGGGAGGAACAGGCGGCGGCGAGATCGTCGCGGTCGGGCCGCCTGAGCAGGTCGTGAAGGAAAAGCGCTCCTATACCGGGCACTTCCTCAAGGAACTGCTGGGACGTCGTGCGACAAAGAACGTGGAAGCGGCGGAATAGGACGTCGCCTTGGGGGGATCATGACGAAAGCCGGCACTATTCGGACGGGCATCGGCGGTTGGACGTTTGAGCCGTGGGAAGGGCGATTCTATCCCGACAAGCTGCCGAAGAAGAAGCAACTGGAGTATGCGGGCAGCCGGCTTAAGGTCATCGAGGTGAACGGCACCTATTACGGCTCGCAAAAGCCGGAGACCTTCGCCAAATGGGCGTCGGAGGTGCCTGATGGCTTTGTGTTCTCGCTCAAGGCCAGCCGCTTCACCACCAATCGCAAGGTGTTGGGCGAGGGAGGCGAATCCATAGAAAGGTTCTTCGCCCAGGGGCTCACGGAACTTGGACCCCATCTGGGGCCGATTCTGTGGCAGTTTGCACCGACAAAGAGGTTCGAGCCGGATGACTTCGAGGCCTTTCTCAAGCTGCTTCCCCGGAAAGCGGACGGCATTGCGCTGCGCCACGCGGTGGAGGTGCGTCACGACAGCTTCAAGGTCCCGGAGTTCGTGCAACTACTCCTAAAATACGATATCGCACCTGTCTGTGCCGAGCATCACGATTACCCCATGATCGCCGATGTGACGGCGGGCTTCGTCTACGCGCGGCTGCAGAAGGGATCCGATGACATTGCGACCTGCTATCCCGAGGCCGATATGCAGGCTTGGGGGGAGCGGTTGAAGACCTGGGCGGACGGCGGTGTGCCAAAGGACTTGCCGCTGATCGACCCGGGCCACCGGCCGAAGCATGAACCGCGCGATGTCTTCGCCTTTTTCATTCACGAGGGCAAGATGAACGCGCCGCAGGGTGCGATGACACTGCAGGCGATGGTGGACGCATAATCATGCCGTTGGAAGTGGACCAATGTGGGCCACGAGATCTTCGGCAGTCATCCCCTCGCCTGCCCGAATGGCCGCCCCGCCATGCAGGAAGACCCCCGCTGCCGCAGCCTCGAAAGCAGGCATTCCCTGCGCAAGCAAGGCGGCGATAATTCCTGCCAGGACGTCGCCGGAGCCCGCCGTCGCCAGCCATGGGGGAGCGCTGGTGTTGATCGCCGCCCGGCCGCCGGGCTCGGCAATCACCGTGTCAGCTCCCTTGTAGACGACCGCCCCGTGCGATCGTTCGGCTGCCTTTATCGCCTTTTCGACCTTGCTGAGCGCTGGGTCCCCTGCAAGATCAGGAAAGAGACGGCCAAACTCACCCTCGTGAGGGGTCAACACCATTCGGGTCGACCCGTTCGCGAAGGCCTCGAACAACTCGGCTGGCTCATCCTTGAATGTGGTCAACCCGTCTGCGTCGAGCACGAGCGGACATTCCGCGAGCGCCAGCGCGAACTGCCTTGCGCGGTCACCAATCCCGAAGCCAGGCCCCAGCACGAAGGCGGCGAGCTTTGCGCGTGCGAGCCATGCCGCCAGATCGGCTACGGTGTCGATTTGATGAAGCATGATTGCGGTCAGGTTAGCAGCGTTGTCCCGCATCGCCTCTTGCGGCGAGGCGACCGTCACCAGTCCCGCACCGGCCTTCAGTC
>JAEYTV010000546.1 GCA_023433855.1 Pseudomonadota bacterium
CTTCTTCGTTTGACGTTGCTTTGCCCCATCAACCCATGCAAAACAAGCCCCGGCGCTTTGCGGCATGCGGTCGCGGATAGGAGAAGTCGCTTTGGTCCCGCGGTTGAGAAGTTTTATCGGCACCATCCTGATCATCTTCCTGGTGGTAATCTATGCGCTCGTCGCGACCACAATCGCAACACTTCTGCTTGCTACGTCGCCGTGGTGGGTTCACCTCCTCTACTTCCTCTTCTCCGGGCTGCTCTGGATCCTGCCTGCCATGCTGATCATCAAGTGGATGGCAGGCCCCAGACCGAAGCATTGACCTTTTACCGCGGGTTAACCAGCCGCGACGCTTTCGCCACGCATAAACCTGTTGTTGTGCCTCAGCCCGTTAGCCTCCTCACAATCGGCATCAGCGGGCACGGCCATGCAACAGCGGACAACATCGCGCCTCCAACACCATGAAGAGCAAGCCGGCAGCGCGGCGATTCCCCAAGCGATAGGCCTCGGGGAACTGATCATGGATACGACCACGGATCTGATGAGCGTCGAGGCGGAATGGCGCCGGCTCGAAGCCTTGCCGATAAACTCGCTGCATCAGGGACTGGACTGGTGTCTCGCCTGGTCGCGATCTCAGCAACGCGAAATAGTGGTCGTCCGAGGTCGAGCGGGAGAGCGTACCATGCTGCTGCTGCCGCTCGAGGTCGTAGAGCGCGGCGGCTTCAGGGTTGCGCGCCTTCCAGGTGGTCGCTTCAACAACATCAATACCGGCCTCTTCGATACGGCACTCACGCTGCCGGACGAGCAGGACCTTCATCATTTCACCCAATCCCTGCAGATGGTTCTGAAGGACAGGGCCGACATCGTCGTCCTGGACAATGTCCCTCTCGACTGGCGAGATACCCGCCACCCCCTCTCCCTCCTGGCGACCATCGAGAACCAGAACCATTCGTTCCAGCTTCCGCTGCTTGACGATTTCGACGCGACGATCGCACAGCTGAGCGCCAAGAACCGCCGCAAGAAGTTTCGCACATCGACACGCCGGCTGGATGCCATCGGCGGATATGACCATGTCGTCGCGACGGAAAGGTCTGAGCGGCACGAACTGCTCGACCTTTTCTTCCGACAGAAAAGTCAGCGTCTGGCATCGTTCGGGCTTCCCAATGTCTTCGAGGACCGGGAGGTGCAGGATTTCTTTCACCGGTTGCTGGACGTACCTGCGAGCGGACACGATCTGCCGCTCGTCCTGCACGCCATTCGCTTGCGCGGTGACCATCAGGGCCACATCTGCGCCATAGCGGGCATGTCTCGCAAGGGCGGCCATGTTCTCTGCCAGTTCAGCTCCATCGACGAAAGCATCTGCCCGGAAGCAAGCCCTGGGGAACTTCTGTTCTGGCTGGTCATCGAAGCGGCTTGCCGCGACGGTGCAACGGTCTTCGACTTCGGTGTCGGAGACCAGCCATACAAGCGCAGTTGGTGCACCCGGGAAACGGTGCAGCACGACATCCTCTTGCCAATCACGTGGCGAGGGGAACTGATGCGTCTTGCTCTGGTCAACCTGACGAAAGCGAAGGCAGCAATCAAACGCCGTCCGAGACTTTACTCGACGGCGCAGCGCTGCCGTGCCGCCTTGAGGAAAATGGGCCGATTGCCGCAGACTTCCGACTGAAGACTTAGGCTGCCCGGCGCCCACTGCGCCGCGCATGGTGCTCAGCCGCTTCGGTCATCACGGCGATCTGGCGGTAGCCAGCTCCTTCGAAAGTCCTGACAAGCTCAGCCACATCCTCATCCTCGAAACCCGGCACGGAGAGGATGAGATCGGCAAGCTCCTTGTGACCAAGCCGGGCGAGGCCCGACAACTCCGCGGGGCCGCATTCGATGAGAACGATATCGTAAGCGTCCGCGAGCGCGTCGATCACCATCGCCAGGCGATCCACGCCACGCATGGCCCTTGCAGGGTCGCAGGAGCCATGCGGAATGATATGCGCGTCCGACAGGCGGTCGCCGTGGATCGAGTCACCGAAAGCGCTCTCGCCGCAAAGAAGGTCAGTGATCCCTGGCGCGGATGCATTGTCGACCATCAGCCGGGTCGGGCAGGCCGATCCCGTCATGTCGATGAGGACAACGCCGCGCCCGCTGTCGGCGATCTCCCGCGCCAGCATGACGGCAGCCGCGGACCCATCGTCACCGCCCGGAGACACGGAAATCGCCACTGGAACGGCCCGCCTCTCGATATACCGTGCCACGGAGCCTATCGTGAAACCGTCCACCCCCTCTTCCGCCGCAGGTTTTCCCTCCATCGCGATGCCTGAGTGCGCGGCCTTCACCCGAGCCCGCACTTCTGCGGCCGACGCCCTCTCGTCCTCTCGGGTCGGCGAGCTACGATCAAACGCAACCGCTTCAGCTTGCATTTGGGGGATTGGCTGCGGCGCGGGCGGAAGCTGCGAGGGCACGGTGTCTTGGGACTGCCCAGGGATGGGAGCGCCTTCCTCTGTACCGACATCGTGCGATGGCCGCAGTGCACGACCGCTAAACAACTCCGCCACGACAACCGCCAGACACCCGATGATAAACGTCGCGAGCCCCGCGACGACGACAATCGGGATGATCTTCGGGAAGTACGGCTCCGACGGTTCACCGGCAAGCGACACGACACGCGCATCTGCCGGGGCGGCATTTCCATCCAGCCGGGAGGTGGCCTCGCGGTAACGCGCAAGATAGGTTTCGAGAAGCTGGCGCTGAGCGACGGCTTCTCGTTCCAGCGCACGCAGACCCACTTCTTCTTCGCCGCTCCTGGCGGAATCAGCCTTGAGTCCGTTCAGCTGCGTTATGAGCTGCCGTTCGCGCAGCCGAGCGACTTCGGCTTCGTTATCGAGGCTCGCCAGGATCTTTCTCGTCTCTGCCTCGATCTGTTGACGAATGCCGGACAGCTGGGCACGCAGACCCCGCAGCCTCGGGTGGCCCTCCAGCAACTGGGTCTGCTGGTCGGAAATCTGTGCCTGGAGATTTGCTTCCGTCTCCTTGAGCCGTTGGATCACCTGAGAGCCCACAACGTCCGTCAACGTGTCCGAAGCCCGGCCCGCCCTGAGCCCGTTTCGAACGTTCTCCGCCCGCGCCTCCGCGTTGGCGAGTTCTGCCCGCAGCCGGGCAAGTTCAGTGGAGATGTCGTTGAGCTGCTGGCTGGAGAAATTGCCGGCTTCGCTTGTCCGGAACAGACCATTGGCCGAACGGTAGTCGGCCACCTTGGTTTCCGCCTCCTTGACCTTGCTGGTCAGCCTGGCGATTTCCGGTTCCAGCCACTTGGCAGTCTGGGAATGAGTATCGAGCTTCGCGCTGCTCTGGATCTGGAGATAGGCCGCCGCCATCTTGTTCGGTATGGCCGCCGCGAGCTTCGGGTCGTGTGACGAGAACTCAATCGCGATGATGCGCGAGTTCTCGACGGGATAGACCTGGAGCTTGTCACGGAACTCCCGGATGACGCGATCTTCGGCATCGAGGAGCATGGGATCCTGCCTGATGCCGATCAGAACCAGCGGATCGGGGAACAAAGATCCGGCGGCGGGGTCGAACTCTGCAACGTCGGCAAGCTTCAAGTCGCGGATCACCTGCTTGATAAGATCGGTGGACTGCAGAACTTGTGCCTGGCTGGTGATGTTGAGTGAATCGAGGATTGGATCGTTGGCCTGAGGCGCGCCGTCGCCTGCCGTGAGATTGGGAGAACGCGATTCAATCAGCAGCCTCGTCTCTCCCCTGTAGCTGGGCTTCATCAGGCTGGTGGCAACCAGCGCGATGCCTGCCGCAAGGAATGTCGCGCCGAGGATCCTGCCCTTTCGCTGCCACACGCCGGCAACAATCCTGCCAAGGTCAATATCCACGTCCTGATTGGTACCGCTTACGCCCGACATGACACGCTCCAACTGATCGGCTTCGGGCGAATGGTAAAGGATCATGGTAACGCGACCGTTAACTGGTCCGGGAACCATCAGAAACGAGCATCTGCCTCGAAGTTCCAACGCTTTTACCGGACATTAACCCTAACGCATCGATAACGGCACTGGATGAACAGCCGGAGCCTGGCCGCGAAATGTCTTTCGCTCGACGTAAACATGTGCTGACGCTTGCACTCGCCCTGGCCGCGACAACGCTTGCCGGCTGCACCAGCACGGCCCCGGCCCCCAAGAGCTTCCAGCAGGCAGCGATCCAGCCCTATCGTCTCGACAGCGGTGATCGGCTGCGTGTGACCGTGTTCGACCAGCCGGGGCTCAGCAATACTTACACGGTCGATCAGGCGGGCTATATCGCCTTTCCTTTGATTGGCCAGGTCGCCGCCCGCGGGCAGACGCTGCCGGCTATGGAAGGTGCGATCGCCGCGCAGCTCAAAAAGGGTAATCTGCGGGATCCGGATGTCACGATAGAGATCGACCGATACCGTCCGGTGTTCGTGATGGGTGAAGTGGGCCGGCCTGGCCAGTACTCCTATGTTCCAGGGATGACGGCACAGAACGCCGTTGCCATTGCCGGCGGCTTCACCTCCCGCGGAAACCGCCGCGACGTCGATGTGACGCGCAAGATCAACGGACAGGTGCTCACCGGTCGCATGACGATGGCGACGCCGGTGATCGCCGGTGATACGATTTACGTGCGCGAGCGCCTTTTCTAAAGCGGTCATGGATCACGCCGCTCCTCTACGCATTCTTCACTGCTTCCGGTCGCCTGTGGGCGGGATCTTCCGTCACGTGCGCGATCTCGTCGAACAGCACCGAGCCGCCGGACATGAGGTCGGGATCCTGTGTGACAGCCTGACCGGCGGATCTTACGAAGAGCGGCTCTTCGATGAGATCCGACCAAAGCTATCCCTCGGCCTGATCCGCATTCCCATGCGGCGGGCGATCGCACCGTCCGATCTTCTGGCGATCTACAGGAGTTATAGTCACATCAAGAGCTTGCGGCCGGACATTCTGCACGGACATGGCGCCAAGGGAGGCGTTCTGGCACGAATGATCGGCTCAGTGTTGCGGGTTAACAGGTATCGCGTGGCCCGCCTTTATTCGCCTCACGGAGGCAGCCTGCATTTCGACCGATCCCGGCCTTCCGGCCAGCTTGTCCTGCACCTGGAGCGCCTGCAGGAGCGCTTCGGCGACGCGCTCGTTTTTGTCTGCGACTATGAACGCCGCACCTATGAGGCAAAGGTCGGCAGCCCCCGCAGGCTTTCAAAGGTGATCTACAATGGCATCACCGACGCCGAGTTCGGGCGGATCGATCCACCTGCAACCGCACCGGATTTTCTCTACATCGGCATGATGCGGGACCTCAAGGGGCCGGATGTCTTCGTCGATGCCTTCGCACGAACCGAGCGGCTGGTGGGTCAACCCCTTTCAGCCCTGATGATCGGCGATGGACCAGACCGCGATCGTTACGAGACGATGATCGCAGCGCGAGGGCTCGGACGACGTATCCGCATGATGCCCGCAATGCCCGCTCGCCAAGCCTTTGCGCTTGCCAAGATCGTCGTCGTCCCCTCACGCGCCGAAGCGATGCCTTACATCGTGCTGGAGGCTCTGGCGGCGGAGAGGCCGGTGATCGCGTCCCGGGTGGGAGGCATCCCCGAGGTGCTTGGCGAACGCAGCGCGGCGCTTGCCATCCCCGGAGACCCCGAGGATCTCGCCCGGATCATGACGCAGGCGGTGAGCACGCCGCGATGGCGCGAGGAGGTCATGCCCGCTCCCGGGGAGTTCAAATCGGTATTTTCCGCCTCGGTGATGGCCCGCGACATGCTTGACCTCTACCGGGACTTGCTGGGCGGCGGGACATCCCCGGGAAAGCCCTAATCCTTCCTTCACCTCTTTTTGCTAGTCCGTTGCCATTGCTCCCAGCTCCAGGCGGATCCGGACGGTGAAGGGGAATGGCGATGAACCAGGCAGGCAAATCCGAGAGACCCGACGTGCAAAGGCTCCGCGCGCAGGTGGCGGAGATCGGCATCCAAGGCACGTCGCCGGAGACCGCTCCCACGACCGCTCTCAATCCCCTTGCCCGGCAGATTGCAGAGCAGTTTCGAAGTGACAGCAC
>JAEYTV010000550.1 GCA_023433855.1 Pseudomonadota bacterium
AGAATGGGGCCGCCCCGGGCATAGGAGAACACGACATCCTTCAATTCCACGCGTGCCTGGTCGATGACCAGGTCGCGGGCACCGGGCTTTTCGCGTTGCGCGGGCTGCATGTCGAGCAGGGTGTAGATCATCTGGGCGTTGACGACGGCCCGGTCGAGCTGGATCTGAAGTCGGGCCAGACGGCGCGCCGGGTCGTAAGCCATCAGCAGCGCTGCGACGAAGGCGAAGAAGGCGCCGGGTGGTACGCCGTCGTAGATCGAGCGGAATGCGGCATAGGCAAGCACACTGGAAATGGCAAAGCCGGCGAAGGTCTCCGTCAGCGGCGAGGTTCGCTCCGAAAGCCTTGCGATGCGGTTGGCGCGCCGCTCGGCCATGGCGATGATGCCATAGACCTTGCGTTCGAGCTCCTGCTCCATCGTGAAGGCCTTGACGACCGCAATGCCCTGGATCGTCTCCTGCATGGCGCCGAGGACGCGGCTGTTTGTCTCCACCGCCTCGCGCGTCGCGCTTCGCATCCGCTTCGAGATATAGCGCAGCGCATAAAGAAGCGGAGGGGCGACCGCAAAGACGATCAGCGACAGTACCCAATCCTTGGTGACCATCACGGCGATTAGGCCAATGAGCGTGAGGAGGTCACGGGCCGTCGACGTCACGGTGAGGTTGAGCACGTCCCGGACACCGGCAACATTCTGGCTAAGCTGCGCCGCAAGGTGCGCAGAGCGCGCTTCGGCGAAAAAGCCCACCGAAAGGGTCATGAGATGCGAATAAAGCCGGCGCTGGTACCGCGCGACGATATTGTTGCCGATCTTGGACAGGGTGACTGCCTGCCCATAGGTCGCCAGCCCGCGCAGGATGAATGCCGCCAGGATTGCTCCGCAGATCAGCCAGACCACGTCGGCGCGGCGGTTGGCGAAAGCCTCGTTCACGACGGATTCCATGATCCAGGCCGTAAATGCAGTCGACAACGCAACAACGATAAGGCACAGGATCGCGAAAGCGTAACCACGGATATGATCGCGGCCGTTCTCGGAGACGACTCGCCTCAGGACAGCTACGACGGTTTCGGAATCAACGTGACGCTTCTTCTCGCTGGAAACTTTCAATAAGATCTTTTCCCGTATATTCCGACGTGCGGCGTTTTTCCGCGTGACGGGGTATTAAATCCTCCGATGCGCTTTTGAAAGCAGTTTGCCGGAGAATCGTCCAGGCTGTTGCATTATGGCACGTCCGCGTCTACCGCAGCCATCGCCGCCCATCCATGGAGATACCGTACGCCCAAGGCGTGCGGGCAAAGCTCGCAAGTCCGGCCAGTGCTGCCTGAGGGTGCGTGACCACGAAGGTCGGGATGGTGCTCATCAGCGCCGAATGCGGTGCCTTGTCTTCGAACCCAGTCCTGAAGGCGGGGCCCTTGAGAGCAGGGATGATCTTCTGCGAGATGCCGCCGGCGAGGTAGACGCCACCTTTGGCCATGAAGACCAGTGCCATGTCGCCGGCAACGCGGCCAAGATAGGTCGCAAACAGCAAGAGCGTTTCGGCGGCCTGTGGGTTGGTGCCGCTCAGCCCATGCCCGGTGACGTCTGCGGGATCGGAAAAGACCGGTTCCACGCCATCAGCCAGGCAGACTGCCTGGTAGATGTTCACGATACCGCGGCCGCTCAGGATCTCTTCGGCGGAGACGCGACCTTCGATGCGACGGAGATGAGGAAAGATCTGGAAGTCCCGGTCGGATCGCGGCCCGACGTCCACATGCCCGCCTTCCCCCGGCACGGGAAACCACATGTGCCGCGCGTAGACAAGGCCGGCAACGCCCAGGCCTGTTCCCGGGCCGAGGACCACCCTGGAGGCAAGATGCGGTTCTGCCTTCGGCCCCAGGATCTCCCGGTGTTCCTCCGGCAGAGACGCAGCGGCCAGCGCCTGCGCCTCGAAATCATTGACCACGAGAACGTCGTCGAAACCAAGATCCGCGATCATCCCCTTCGGCCGGACAATCCAGTCGCAGTTTGTGAGATCGATCTCGTCGCCGTCGATGGGGCCGGCGACCGCCAGAATGGCCGCACGTGGCTGTATCGATGTCTTGTCGAGGACCACCTTCTGGACGGCTTCGTCCAAGGTCGGATAGTCGGCGGTGCGAACATTCGGAAAGGGTTGCGGCTCTGCACAGGCGTCGGCCAGGATCGAAAATCGGGCGTTAGTGCCTCCGATATCGCCGATCAGGATCGGGAATGGCAGCTTTTCCGTCTTCATGTTGTCGGCCGTCACGGATGGCTAGTCCTTCTGGAAGTCGATGAGTTTCTCGGCGGTAGCACGGTTCAGTGCCATCGGTATGTCGTAGACGGTGGCAAGTCGGGTGAGCGCCTTTACGTCGACGTCGTGGGGAAGAGCGCTCAGGGGGTCGATGAAGAAGACCAGCATGTCCACGTCGCCTGTGGCGATCATTGCGCCGATCTGCTGGTCTCCGCCGAGCGGTCCGCTTTTCAGGCGCACGACTTCAAGATCTGGACAGGCGTCTTGCACCCGGCCGCCGGTCGTGCCCGTCGCGACAATCCGGAAGCCAGCCAGGGCCGCTTGATGCGCACGGGCGAAATCGGCCATCTCGTCCTTTTTCTCGTCGTGTGCAATGAGCGCAATGCAGCGGGTGGCCGACATGCAGCGTTCTCCCCGTACGTTCAGTCGATGTGGACGTTCTTAGCGCGCGGCTGCGCCCTTGGGAAGGTGGCGGAGCCCTTCGTTTGATCAATGGCGAATTGATGACGCTTCACTGGAGCGGCCGCGCCGTCGGAACGGGTATGTCTCGCGAGGGGAGCGAAGGCGGCTGGATCATCGTCTCGGTTGCCCTCAAGGGTGCCGGGGCTGCTGGCTGAGATGAATAGGCCATGGCACGGCCTCCGAACGTGGCGTCGTCTTCCGGGCGGGCCGGAGCGGCAAGGACAGCGGCACATGCCTTCGGAAGGTCCGAAAGCATGACCGGGCGTGGTTTCGTCGGCTTCTTGTTGGGGTCGGGCTTCGGCGGAGCCCATGGCTCTTTGGTGAACCACCAGGCAAGAGATTTGTCACAGCCGTCGCCTGCGGCGACCGGAGCCTGCTTCTTGCATCCGGAGCCGCCCGCGGGGCAGTGGAGGCGGATGTGGAAATGTTCGTCATGGCCGTAGACCGGCCTGACCTTTCCGAGCAAGGAGCGATCCCCGGTCCAGGTGTCGCATAGCTTCTTCTTGATCGCCGGATTGACGAAGACGCGTTCGACCTGAGGGTAGCTCGCCGCCTTCATCACCACTTTGGCATGGGTATTGGTCCATTTCCTCGGATCAACCGTCAGGAACTTGCTCTTGTCCAGCATGGACGTGAAGGGGAGGCTCTCTCTTTCCTCGGGCGACAGGTTCCGCTCGGGTTTCGGTGTGAACCAGATGTCTGCATCCAGCCCGATCTGATGGGAGGCATGGCCCGATAGCATCGGCCCCCCGCGCGGTTGGGATATGTCGCCGACGAGAATCCCAGAGCCCCAGCCGAGACGGGCCGCATCACGTGAGAATTGCTCAAGGAGCGCGATCATTTGGGGATTGCCCCAGCGCCGATTCCGGGACAGGCGCATGGCCTGCCACGTGGGACCATCGGTCGGCAGGGCGACGGCACCGGACATGCAGCCCTTGGCATAAAAACCGTGGGGTTCGGCTTCGGAATTGCTGGGAAGCTGCACGCCACCGAAGAGTTCCTTGGCTGGCTTGGCATCCTGGGCACTGGTGGGGCCGGGGAAAGAACCGCAAAGAAAAGTTGCCATGGCAAGCCGCAGGAGTCGAACTGAAATGGAGGTCATGCTTATCCGCCGCAAATCACCTGATCTGTGACACTACCGTGAAACAGGATTTTGGTGAAATGGAGATCGGAGGGTGCCCGCCCGCTGGTAGCGGATAAATCGCTTGTGAGGATGAACATCCTGTTTTTTGCCGGCTTTTGCCCTATGCTCCCAAGCAACAAGCAGACATGAAAAAGGGGTTGCGATGAACTTGGCTTGGCTGAAGGTAGGTTTTGCCGTGGTGTTGGCGGCAGCGGCTCTCGCAGCCTCGTCCGTCTCGGCGCAGGAGACCAAGTGGCGGTATGGCATTGCCGTCATCGGCGATCTCAAACTGCCGGAAGGGTTCAAACAGTTCCCCTATGTCAATGCCCAGGCACCCAAGGGCGGCGAACTTCGCCTGGGCGCGGAAGGCACCTTCGACAACCTCAATCCCGTGATCGACCGTGGCGCGATCGCCGCCGGTGCCACGGCCATCTACGATACGCTCCTGAAGCGATCCGAGGACGAACTCTTTGGCTCCTACGGCCTTCTCGCCGAGGCGATGTCGTATCCGGAGGATCTGTCCTCGGTGACTTTCCGGCTGAGGAAGGAAGCAAAATGGGCCGATGGGAGGCCCGTCACACCCGAGGATGTGATCTTCAGCTTGCAAAGCCTGAAGGAACACAGTGCCATGTACTCGGGCTATTACAGGCACGTCACTGGGGCGGAGAAGACCGGCGACCGGGAGGTGACCTTCCGCTTTGATGAGAAGAACAATCGGGAACTGCCCTCCATCGTCGGCGATTTTCCGATCTTTCCCAGACATTGGTGGGAGGGAACGAACCAGCAGGGGCAGAAGCGGGACATTTCCCGCACCACGCTTGAACCGCCTTTGGGGTCCGGTCCCTACAAGATTGCATCCGTCCGGGCAGGCTCGGCGATCCGGTACGAACTGCGCGATCACTATTGGGGCAAGGATCTTCCTGTCAACATCGGCCAATATAACTTCGGAACCATCAGCTACACCTATTTTGCCGACAGCGACGTAGAGTTCGAGGCTTTCCGGGCCGGGAATATCGACTACCGTCGCGAAAACAGCTCCAGCCGCTGGGCAACGCGATACGAGTTCGATGCAGTCAGGGATGGTCGGATCGTGAAGGAAGCCTTGACCAATCCGTTCAAGGCAACCGGCGTCATGCAGGCTTTCGTTCCAAATATACGGCGCGAAATCTTCAAGGATCCGCGGGTTCGGGAGGCGTTGAATTACGCCTATGATTTTGAGGGTCTTAACAAAAATCTTGCCTATGGCGGCCTGAAGCGTGTCGACAGCTTCTTCTGGGGCACGGAATTGGCGTCATCAGGTCTGCCTCAGGGGCGCGAACTGGAAATCCTCGAGCGCTTGAGGGACAAGGTACCGCCGAGAGTCTTCACCACCCCGTTCACCAACCCGGTCGCAGGGGACCCGCAGAAGGTGCGCGAAAACCTGCGCCGCGCCGTCACTCTCCTCAAGGAGGCCGGTTGGGAGCTCAAGGGCAACCAGATGGTGAACAGCGCGACGGGGCGACCGTTCTCCTTCGAACTCTTGCTGAGCAGCCCTACTCAGGAGCGGACCGTGCTTCCCTACGTGGCAAGCCTCAAGATGATCGGAATCGACGCGCGCATCCGCACGGTCGACGCGTCCCAGTACATCAACCGCATCCGTAGCTTTGACTATGACATGATCTACGGGCTCTGGTCGCAGACGATGAATCCCGGCAACGAGCAGGCGGAATACTGGGGTTCTGAATCGGTCAACCGGCAGGGGTCGCGGAATTATGCCGGCATCGCCGATGCGGCCGTCGACGAGCTGATCCGCATGATCACCTTCGCTCCGAACCGCGAGGAACAGGTCGCTGCGGTGAAGGCTCTGGACCGGGTCCTGCTTGCCAATCACTTTGTGGTGCCGATGTTCTATTCCGGCGAAGAGAAAATCGCCTATTGGAACGGCATAGCGCACCCCCAACCCCTCCCGGAATACGGGATCGGCTTTCCCGACATATGGTGGGCAAAGACGGCCGACAAGTGACGAGACTTGCGCGGCTCGGCGGCAACTGTTCCAAATGAGCGGAATGATTCGGCAGAGACAATGGGGACAAAGACATTTGACATCGCTCGAGATGCGTGGCGATTGCCCACGCGCCCGACCGAATGAGGCCTCCTGATGGGTGCCTATATCCTCCGCCGTCTCCTGCTAATGATCCCGACGCTCGTCGGCATTATGGGCATTTCATTCCTCGTCGTGCAGTTCGCGCCGGGAGGTCCGGTTGAACAGGTGATCGCGCAAATCCAGGGGCAGGATACCGGCGACCGGCTGTCCGGCGGTATCGACAGCCTCTACCAGGGTGGCGGGGAGGAAAGTCGGTATCGCGGCGCCCAGGGCCTCGATCCGGAGTTCATCAAGAAACTGGAGCAGCAGTTCGGCTTCGACAAGCCGCCGCTTACCCGCTTTCTCGACATGATGTGGAACTATAGCCGTTTTGATTTCGGCGAGAGTTTCTTCCGCAACACGGCCGTCATCGATCTCATCATCGACAAGATGCCGGTTTCGGTTTCGCTGGGCTTCTGGATCCTGGTCCTTTCCTACCTCATCTCCATCCCGCTTGGCATCCGCAAGGCGGTCAAGGACGGTTCAACCTTCGATGTGTGGACGTCCGGCATCATCATCGTCGGCTATGCAGTGCCAAGCTTTCTGGTCGGCATCCTGCTGATCGTGGTCTTTGCGGGAGGATCCTTCTTCGACTGGTTCCCGTTACGCGGCCTGGTGTCGGACAACTTCTCCGAACTGTCCTGGTGGCAGAAGATCGTCGATTACTTCTGGCATCTCACCCTGCCGCTGATCGCCCTTTCGTTGTCCGCGTTTGCCACCACGACGTTGCTGACGAAGAACTCCTTCATCGACGAGATCAAGAAGCAGTATGTGACGACGGCCCGGGCAAAGGGCCTGAACGAGCGCCAGGTACTTTACGGCCACGTTTTCCGCAATGCGATGCTGATCGTCATCGCCGGCTTTCCGGGCGCCTTCATCTCTGCCTTCTTCACCGGCTCGCTGCTGATCGAGAACATCTTCTCTTTGGACGGACTGGGTAGGCTCGGCTATCTGGCCATCGTCAACCGTGACTACCCCATCGTATTCGGCACCCTCTACATCTTCTCGCTGATGGGCCTTGTGGTCAGTCTCATCTCCGACCTGATCTATACATGGATCGATCCGCGCATCGATTTCGAGCGGAGGGATGTCTGATGGAGGCGCCCATCGCGAACATTGTCAACCAGGCGCCCCCCAAGCGGCCCTGGCTGTCGCCCACAAACCAGAGACGCCTGGCCAATTTCCGGTCCAACAAGCGGGGTTACTGGTCCTTCTGGATCTTCATGGTCCTTTTCGTCCTAAGCCTGTTTGCCGAGTTCCTGGCCAACGATCGCCCCATTCTCGCCTCGTACAAGGGCGAGATCCTCTATCCGGTCTTCGTGGATTATCCCGAGGAGAAGTTCGGCGGCTTCCTGGCGACCACCGACTACCGCTCGGAGTTCATCCAGCAGGAGATCGATGCGAACGGCTGGATGATATGGCCCCCCATCCGGTATTCCTACCAGACGGTGAATTCTAACCTGCCGAGTTCTGCGCCAACTAAGCCGTTCTGGCTCATGGCGGAGGAGGAGCGCTGCAGGGGTTACCCTGAAGGCAACCAGGATCCGAACTGCACGCTCGGCAACATGAACTGGCTCGGCACCGACGATCAGGCGCGGGACGTCACTGCACGGATGATCTACGGCTTCCGCATCTCCGTCCTGTTCGGGCTTGCCCTCACCATCTGTTCGGCCGTCATCGGCGTGACGGCGGGCGCTGTGCAGGGCTACTTCGGAGGATGGACGGATCTCCTGATGCAGCGCTTCATCGAGATCTGGTCCTCCATGCCGGTGCTTTACATCTTGCTGATCATAGCAGCCATCCTGCCGCCCGGCTTCTTCGTGC
>JAEYTV010000599.1 GCA_023433855.1 Pseudomonadota bacterium
GACCGAGAGGATGTTCTTGACGCGATGGTTCAGCCCTTCGTTCAGCATCCGCTGCCGAAGGTCGGCCTTGCCACGTTCATCCGCCAGCAGTTCGTTCTGATGAAGGACGATCTCGACCAGGACGGCGCGAATCGCTTCGGCAATCTCCCGATCGCCGTCAGTCCATGGCTGCGCCTGGTTGCGAACCATTTCTTTCCAGATCGCAAAACTCTTGCGCGGGGTAAGTCGATCACCGAGCGGCCCCGGCTGGTACGACTTCTCCGGATTGCCGCCCCAGTTCAACGTCTGCACCACCTCCAGGCGGAAGAAGAAAAGATAGTCGCGCTGCCTTTGAGAGAGAGGCACTGCCAGTACCCCGCAGACCTCGCTTGGCAAAATCTCTGCGCCCGGAATGTCCTTGGTGAGTTGGTGGCTCGCCCAGATCTTGCCTCCGGCGAGCTCAGCGATCTGGGTCGCCAGCCATTCGGTAAGATGTTGAGGAAGGGCGACACCCTCCGTCGTCCAGATTCCGTCCAGCCACAGCCCTACGCCATCGCAAGGCAGCATGCTGCTGAAATCACCGATCGATCTGCGCAGAAGTGGCGCGATTTCGGTATGATGCGAAGCAGCCTGAAGGAACCGGTCGAGAGAACGCCTGGCCGTAAGCGACGTCTCCATCAACTGCCGCTGCTTAAGCGCATTGAGATGAAGCGAGAAAAATTCCCCGAAGGTCTCTGCTGCAATGCGCTGCGGCATCGACAGCGTCTTCGGCGAATAATGATGGCACGCGATCAAGCCCCAGAGTTCCCCGTCAACGAGGATGGAGATGGACATCGAAGCAGCGACACCCATGTTGCGGAGATATTCGCAGTGGATTGGCGAAACGCTGCGAAGATGGGCGAAGGAAAGATCCAGCGGCTCGCCTGCGTCGTCGAATTCGGGCACCATGGGAACGCGTGAATTGTTAGCGTCCGAAATCACCCGGATCGTGTTCTTCACGTACAGCGCGCGCGCTTGCTTGGGAATGTCGCTCGGGGGGAAATACTGCCCCTTGAAGCTCTCCAAGTCGCGCCGCTTGTACTCGCTGATGACCTTGCCGGCGCCATCCTGCTCAAACCGGTACACCATGACTCGGTCGTATCCGAGCATCGCATAAACGAGACGCGCCGCATTCTCGATCAGCCGGTCGAGGCTGCCAACGTTGCGGATACGGCTGATCAGCATTCGCGCAACTTCAAGCGGTTGATCGGAGTTGCTCGCCGTAGGTTCAAACTCGAGGATGACCTTCGATCCCATGCGATGAATGGAAACGTCGAACCGGCCTCCCGATTGTAATGCCAGCCCGTGCCGGAGCGCGGCGCGGGCCGGATCGTCGGACGTCGCAAGCGCATTGCGCAACGTATGCGCGGCTTCGCCGCCAAGCACGTCTTCCAGCCGCTGGCCATTCAAGTCCTCCGGCACACCCAGCATCGCGCAGGTGTTGGCCGAGTGCTGAAGAACGACGGCCGCCCCGGCATCACAGGCGATAAGACATCCATGAGGCTGAACGCTGCCGGGGATATGGATAGGTTCCCGGTCGCAATTGCTGAGATCGACCGCATCCATCACAGGCATATTGAGATCCCTGAAGACCCCCGGTGAAGACAAAACAGAATTCGGCGGAGGCTTTGGTATTATGTGGAGGCCAGACGGACCTCCGACCGTAATTGACGTTTTGCTGCCGGCGGACCGGAGAGTGATTTCACATTTCTATCGCATCTGTGAGCTAGGGCAAGTAAGTAAGCTTCCTTTTAATGGCGCAAACGCTAGGCTTGTGCGGTCGTACTGCAGACGCCATATGATGAAGGCAAGAACAAAGGACTAGTTGGTGAGCGTGAAGGACGAGCAAAGAGCACAGAGGGGGCCTCGTTGGCTGGGGCCTGTTGCACCGCGGGTTGCGCTCATCCCTCCGATATCGGCAGCTCGCTGGCTTCTGGTGCTGATCACCGCCGCCGGGATCTACTTCTTCCATGGTTTTGTTGTTCCGGTACTGGCAGCTCTCGTCATAGGATTTGCGAGTTGGCCCCTATATCGGGAACTCCTTCGCCGTGTCGGCGGCAATACGACGCTGGCCGCGTCTCTCGCCATCGCCTTCATACTGGCGTTCCTGATCGTTCCGATCGGCATCGCCATTTCCTATACCGTCGATGAAGTCCGACAATGGGTCATGTGGGCCAGCGAGGTGAACCGCTTCGGCGCGCCGCCGCCTGCCTGGATCACGGCGCTTCCGTGGTTCGGGGAGTGGCTTGGCGTGCAGTGGGTGGAGCATGTGGGTGCTCCTGGCGCAATCGGTGAGTTGATTCAGCTGGTGAGCGGGGCGAATATCGGCAACATCTACCGCGCCGTGGTCGCCGCTGGCGGCGGCGCATTTCATCTTCTGCTCACGCTGCTGTTCATGCTGATTGCGCTCTTCTTCGTTTACCGTGACGGCAGCTCGTTTTCCCAGCAGATCGATCTGCTCGGCGAACGCATTTTCCCGACGCGATGGGAGCGGATTTCCCGTGTCGTCCCTGCAACGATAAGCTCGACGGTGACCGGCCAGACCTTGATTGCCATCGGCGAAGGTATTGTGCTCGGCATCGCCTATTTCATTGCCGGGGTACCCTCGCCTGTCACGCTTGGGGTCATCACCGGGTTCATGGCTCTCATCCCAGGCGGCGCCCCGCTGAGTTTTACCATGATCTCCCTCTACCTCGTAGCCAACGGATCCTACGTGGCGGGCGTCGGACTTCTGC
>JAEYTV010000642.1 GCA_023433855.1 Pseudomonadota bacterium
TGCGGTCTTCCTCTATCATGCCATCCAGGCCGGGATGGACATGGGCATCGTCAATGCGGGGCAGCTGGCGATCTACGAGAACATCGAACCCGAATTGCGGGAGGCGTGCGAGGACGTCGTGCTCAACCGCCGGGACGATGCCACGGAACGGATGCTGGAGATCGCCGAGCGCTATCGCGGCGCGGGCGCCAAGGAAAACAAGACTCAGGACCTTGCCTGGCGTGAATGGCCGGTCGAGAAGCGACTGTCGCACGCGCTCGTCAACGGCATCACCGAGTTCATCGAGTTGGACACCGAAGAGGCGCGGCAAAATGCTTCGCGTCCGCTGGACGTCATCGAAGGGCCGCTGATGGCGGGCATGAACGTGGTCGGTGATCTGTTCGGCTCGGGCAAGATGTTTCTGCCGCAGGTGGTCAAGTCGGCCCGTGTCATGAAGCAGGCGGTGGCCGTGCTCCTCCCCTATATGGAGGAGGAAAAACGCCTGAACGGAGGCGACCAGCGGAAGTCCGCCGGCAAAGTGCTGATGGCGACGGTGAAGGGAGATGTCCACGACATCGGCAAGAATATCGTGGGCGTCGTGCTCGCCTGCAATAATTATGAGATCCTCGATCTCGGCGTCATGGTGCCGTCAACCAAGATCCTCGAGACCGCGATCGCCGAAAAAGTCGACATCATCGGATTGTCAGGCCTCATCACGCCCTCGCTTGACGAGATGGTCCATGTGGCCTCGGAGATGGAACGACAGGGCTTCGATATCCCGCTGCTCATCGGTGGCGCAACAACCAGCCGCGTCCACACCGCGGTGAAGATCCATCCGCGCTACGATCGTGGCCAGGCCATCTATGTCAACGATGCGAGCCGCGCCGTCGGTGTCGTGTCGTCGCTTCTCTCATCGGAGACCAAACCCGGCTATATCAGCACCGTGCAGGCAGAATACGCTAAGGTGGCCGCCGCGCACGCCCGTGCCGAAGCCGAAAAGACGCGCCTCTCAATCGTCCGGGCGCGTGAGAATCCCGAGAGACTGGACTGGTCTGACTATCGGCCGACCAAGCCGCAGTTCACCGGCACCAAGGTATTCGAAACCTACGATCTGGCCGAACTTGCGAAGTACATCGACTGGACGCCGTTCTTCCAGACCTGGGAACTGAAGGGCCGTTTTCCGGCAATCCTGGAAGACGAGAGACAGGGCGATGCGGCGCGCCGGCTCTATGCGGACGCTCGGGACATGCTCGAGAAGATCATTGCTGAGAAGTGGTTCCGGCCACGCGCAGTTATCGGTTTCTGGCCCGCCAATTCGGTCGGTGACGATATCCGTCTCTTCACAGACGACAGCCGCGAAACGGAACTCGACACCTTCTTCACCCTGCGGCAGCAGCTGTCGAAGCGCGACGGGCGTCCGAACGTGGCGTTGTCCGACTTCGTGGCGCCGCTCTCAAGCGGAGTTGGCGACTATGTCGGTGGTTTCGTCGTCACGGCGGGCATCGAGGAAGTGGCAATTGCCGAGCGGTTCGAGCGAGCGAACGACGATTATTCGTCGATCCTCGTGAAAGCCTTGGCCGACCGTTTTGCGGAGGCCTTCGCCGAATGCATGCACGAACGGGTGCGCAGAGAATTCTGGGGTTATGCGCCGGATGAGAGCTTTTCGGCCGAAGACCTGGTCAACGAGGCCTATGGCGGCATCCGCCCCGCGCCAGGTTATCCGGCGCAACCGGATCATACGGAGAAGGCCACACTGTTCCGGCTGCTTGATGCAACCGCCGCAACCGGCGTGGAGCTTACCGAGAGCTACGCAATGTGGCCCGGTTCATCCGTTTCCGGCCTCTATATCGGCCATCCTGCCTCCTATTACTTCGGAGTGGCAAAGGTGGAACGCGATCAGGTGGAGGATTACGCCCGGCGCAAGGGCATGGCCATCGCAGAAGTCGAGCGGTGGCTGGGGCCAGTGCTGAACTACACGCCCACCGGATTGGTGGAAGACGCTGCCTGAGCAATCGGAGCGAGGGCTATGCCCTCGCTAGCGCCATCGAAATGGCAGGCAGATGCTGCGGCACGGCAGGGCGTTTCCAGAAGCCGGCGTCAGTCACGCACCACGAGGAAGTCGCTGGCGTTGAACCGCAGAGACACCGTTTCTCCCGGCCGCGGCATCATCCGATCGGGCGAATTGAACATGTCGAACGAGATCTGCTCTCCCCCGACATCGATCCTGGTGCGAACCACCGAACCCAGGAAACTGGACGAGATTACCTGCCCGGCGATGGCGGTGTCGCCGCTTGCCCCGTCCAAAAGGGAACCTGCCTCCGGCCGGAGTGCAATCGACACTCTGTCGCCCCCTTGCAAGCTGCCGACCTGCTCGCGGAGCTTGATGACGTTGTCGCCGACCTTCACGGTGTTGGCGGCCGGATCGATTACCGACGCCTCGATGATGTTGAGCGTTCCGACGAAGGAGGCGACAAACCGTGTGGCAGGCCGGTTGTAGATTTCCGACGGCGTTCCAATCTGATCGGCGCGACCCGCGTTCATCACCACGATCCGGTCCGAGATCGAAAGTGCCTCCTCCTGGTCGTGCGTCACGAAGACGGTGGTAATCCCGAGCTGGGATTGGATCTGCCGGATCTCTTCGCGGAGCGACACGCGAATCTTGGCGTCGAGCGCCGACAACGGCTCGTCGAGCAGGAGGACCTGCGGTTTGGGTGCGAGTGCGCGGGCGAGGGCAACACGTTGCTGCTGGCCCCCGGACAACTGATAGGGATACCGTTCCGCCAAGTGCTCCAGTGAGATGAGCTGCAGCATCTCCTTGACCCTGCCGGCGATCTCGCTTCGGGACTTGCCGGCGACTTTCAACCCGAATGCCACATTCTCGGAGACACTCATGTTCGGGAAGAGAGCATAGGCCTGGAAAACCATGCCGATGTTGCGCTGGCTGGTTTTCAGCCGGTTCTGGTTCCTGCCGTTGATAACGACCTCGCCAGCGGTTGGCGTTTCAAAGCCGGCGATCATGCGCAGCACGGTCGTCTTGCCGCAGCCCGATGGACCGAGAAACGAGACAAATTCCCCCTTGTCGATCGAAAGGTTGAAATCCTGGACGACCTGCGTCGGGCCGAAGCTCTTTTTGATGTGTTCGAGCACCAAAAACGACATTCTCTGAATCCTTAAGGCCGCGAGGGCGCCAGCCTGCTGAAGCGGGTGACCAATTGGAGAAGGCCCATCGAAAGCCAGGTGACTGCGAAGGCGATGATGGCCAGCGCCGAGGGTTCATAGGCCTTGTTGGCGCCGACGAGTTGCAGATAGGGACCGAATGCCGGCCGGTTGAGCAGCGCCGCCATCGTGAACTCGCCCATCACGATGGCGAACGTGATGAACGCTCCGGAGAGGACACCTGAAATGACGTTCGGGAAGATGCAGCGGAACATGATCGTCGGCCATTTGGCGCCAAGGATCTCTGCCGCTTCCGTGAGAGTTCGGACATCGATCGCGCGCATGGCCGTGTCAACGGCCCGGTACATGTAGGGAAGGGAGAGCGTCACGTAGGAGAACACCAGCAGCATGTTGGTGCCCGAGGTTGAGCCGGTAAACGGCAGCCACGACGAGGAGTTGTAGAGGCGGAGATAGCCGAACACGATGACGATCGCGGGAATTACCAGCGGCATCAAGGTAATGAATTCGACCACCGGCCTCATTTGTGGCAGCCGCAGCCGGACCCAGTAGGCAGTCGGCACGACCAGCAGCATGCCGACCACGATGGTGCACAGCGCCATCAGCATGGAGAAGCCGAACGTCCTTCGAAACTGCGCGTCGGAAAAGACGGTCTGATAGGCATCGAAAGAATATTCCCCCCGCCGCATCCGCAAGGAAAACTCGAAAGTGCCGATCAGGGGTACGACGAAATAGATGAGGCCTATCGCGATGGCAATCCAGGCCAGGATCTTGCTGGTCTTCATTTCTGCCACCGTTCTGCACGCATGCGCAACAGGATGTAGAGGATGTTGGAGAGCCCGGTGATGACGATCATTCCGAGTGCAAGGGCATAACCGAGATTGGGGTTATGCAGGACATCGCCGCGGATCTGCGCATAGAGCAGGATCGGAACGATGTTCAGAGAGGCGCCGGTCAGCGCGTAGGCAGTCGCGATCGCCCCAAAGGCATTGGCAAATAGCAGAAGCGTAGTGCCCAGCAAGCTCGGCCACAGGATCGGCAACGCCACCATGCGCCAATACTGCCAGGTGGAGGCGCCAAGGATCTCCGAGGCTTCGCGCCATTCCTTCTTCATGCCATCGAGTGCCGGCGTCAGGATCAGCACCATCAACGGGATCTGGAAAAACATGTAGGTAATGGTGAGGCCGAAGAACGAAAGAATATTGAAGCCGGTTGCATAAAGATTGAAGCCGAACCATTCCCGCAGGAACACGGTCACGAGGCCGGTTCGGCCAAGCGTGGCAAGGAAGGCAAAGGCGAGTGGTACGCCGGCGAAGTTGGACGCGACGCCGGAAAAGGTCAGGAGGCCCGACCGGACCCAGTGCGGCACGCCGCCGAGGACGATGGCCCATGCAAGGAAGAAGCCGATCAGTGCTCCGCCCAGCGCGGAAGCGACGGAAACTCGTATGCTGATCCAATAGGCGCTGATGATCGAGGGCGTGAAAAGATCCGCTATGTTCTTCAGCGTGAACTGACCATCCGGGGTGAAGAATGCCCCGGTCACAAGATAGAGCGTTGGCAGGATCAGGAACATCAGCGCAAAGATCATGAATGGCGCGATGCCGAGCCAATCGATCACGGTGCGGCGGTCGATGAATGAGGTCGTGGCTGTGTTCATGGTTCCGGCTTGGCCCGAGGGGTGAGCTTCCCCGCACTGCGGGGAAG
>JAEYTV010000017.1 GCA_023433855.1 Pseudomonadota bacterium
GTCGTAAATGGCGCGGCGCCCCTTCACGACGGTGGAGATCCGGTCGTGATACGGAGAGGTGGGTGTGATTGCTGCCTTCACTTTCTCGCGTGCGATCGTGCCGAGGATTTCGCGGCCTTGCTCGACCGCTTGGGCAGGGCTCTGCGCGTCCACCGCTTCGCCATATGCGTGGTTGACCCAGGTGAGTTTGCCTTGCGCATCCCTGTGCCAGGCCGGCTGCTCTATGGCGTCGAGCAGCGAGTGGAAAAGGGAGATCGAGCCGGCCAGACGCTCGCGTTCTATCTTGAGCTCGGCCAGCTCTGCGCGAAGATTGTTGAGGGCGATGAAACGCACGAAAGCTTTACCGCCGGAGACCCGCCCCTGCACTTCCAGGATTTCGTCGCGGTTGGTCTCCACCACCATGTCAAAGGAGCGTGCCTGACCGCGCAAAAGGTCGATCGACCGTTCCAGTTCTCCGGCCGAAAGCCCGCGCAGCCAGCGACCGAAGGCCAAAAACTCCGAATCCTGCTGCGGGGCACCGGTTTCTGCGGGCAGTTGGCCGAGGAATTCGGGTTTCGAAGATCCGCTCTCCCAAATAACGATACGGCGGTTCTTGTCGGCAATCAGCGCCTCGAACTTGGAGATCCGCTGGTGGGCTTCGGACAGAGCGCTGCGCATCTCCTGCGTTTCCGCTTCCATGCTGCCGCGCTGGCGCAGAAGCCAAACTGCCGACAAAAGCGCCGCGCCGAGAGCGCCCAGTACGATGGAGGAGGCGATCACCTCGGTCGAAGAGAAAAGCCTTCCGCCCGCGCTGCCGGACTGTTGTGCGAGCGCGCAGGTGGCGAGGCTGGAAAGGACCGTGCCGTAAAGAAACGCCCGTCCGAAGACGAAACGTCGCCGCCGCTTGGAGCATATCGCGGTCCGCTCGGCCAAGCCCGTCAAGGAGCTTGCCGCCGAAGCAGGAGCTTCGTCGCAAGAGGGGCCGGCCTGCTTGCGCAGGCTCGTTCGTTTCACCAGCATACCCGGTCTGTCTCCGTCCAATTGCCGCTTATCGACAAGACATACCATCTCGTGCCTTGCCCGGAGCCGACGATGTCAGTCGATCGACGTGAGAGGCACGAATCATCGGTAAAACAATACTTGCTTCGGGAATCCCCGGGAAGGGAGCGGCTCAAAAAAGAGGCCGCAGCCAATGTCAAGGCTGCGGCCTCTATATGTTGTGGATTAATCGGCTACCGATCAGTAGCGATAGTGTTCGGCCTTAAATGGGCCCTGTGGCGATACGCCGATATAGGCGGCCTGTTCTTCGGAGAGTTCGGTCAGCTTGACCCCGAGCTTCGCCAGATGCAGGCGGGCAACCTTCTCGTCGAGATGCTTCGGCAAGATATAGACCTCGTTCTTGTATTCACCCTGCTTGGTGAATAGCTCGATCTGCGCCAGAGTCTGGTTGGTGAACGATGCAGACATCACGAAGGAGGGATGACCGGTGGCGTTGCCGAGGTTCAGGAGCCGCCCCTCCGAGAGCAGGATGATGCGGTTCCCCTTCGGGAACTCGATCATATCGACCTGTGGCTTTACGTTCGTCCACTTGAGGTTCTTGAGGGCTGCAACCTGGATCTCGTTGTCGAAGTGGCCGATATTGCCGACGATTGCCATGTCCTTCATCGCACGCATGTGGTCGATGCGGATGACATCCTTGTTGCCGGTCGTGGTGATGAAGATATCGGCGGTCGAAACAACATCTTCCAGTACGACGACTTCGAAGCCATCCATGGCGGCCTGAAGGGCGCAGATCGGATCGACTTCCGTTACCTTGACGCGGGCGCCGGTGCCGGCGAGGGAAGCGGCCGAGCCCTTCCCGACGTCGCCGTAACCGCAGACGACAGCCACCTTGCCGGCCATCATCACTTCGGTGCCACGGCGGATGCCGTCGACGAGCGACTCCTTGCAGCCGTACTTGTTGTCGAACTTGGACTTGGTAACGGAGTCGTTGACGTTGATTGCCGGGAAGGGGAGGAGGCCTTTCTTGGCAAGTTCGTAGAGGCGATGAACGCCTGTCGTGGTTTCTTCCGTAACCCCCTTGATGGCATCCCGCTGCTTGGTGAACCAGCCGGGCGATGCTTCAAGACGCTTTTTGATCTGTGCGAAGAGGATTTCTTCTTCTTCGGAACCCGGGTTCGTCAACACGTCTTCGCCGGCCTCGGCGCGCGCGCCGAGCAGGATGTACATGGTGGCGTCGCCGCCATCATCGAGGATCATGTTGGAGAAGCCACCGTCGGCCCATTGGAAGATCTTGTCTGTGTATTCCCAATAGTCGGTGAGTGTCTCGCCCTTCACGGCAAATACCGGAATGCCGGCCGCGGCAATCGCCGCAGCGGCGTGGTCCTGGGTCGAGAAGATGTTGCACGACGCCCAGCGTATTTCGGCTCCGAGCTCCCGGAGGGTCTCGATCAGAACGGCCGTCTGAATCGTCATGTGGAGCGAACCAGAGATGCGCGCGCCCCTCAGCGGCTTCGACTCGCCAAATTCGGCGCGGCACGACATCAGGCCGGGCATCTCGGTTTCGGCGATGTCGAGTTCCTTGCGGCCGTAGGCGGCAAGATTGATATCCGCGACAACGTAGTCCTTCTCAGTGGTCATTAAGCTCTCCAAGATCAGATACCCGCTGCACGAGAAGGCGGCGGGTGCAACAAAACAAGACTGCACACCGGCGGTACACTGATCGCGGTTTAGCAGGCTTCCGTCCATCTGGCAACGTCACATAAAGAGGTCTTTATATCTTTATGTGACGCTGCCGCCGCGGATGTTCAGGCCTCTTCGCCGAACTTGTCGGCCACAAGGTGTTCCAGCGCATCAAGGACTTCGGCCGCCTGGGGACCGCTTGCGGCGACTGCGATCGAAGACCCCGGGCTGGCTGCAAGCATCATGAGACCCATGATGGACGTGCCGCCGACCGTGGACCCATCTCTCGAGACGGTCACGGACGCGTCATAACGTTCCACCATCTGCACGAATTTGGCCGAGGCGCGCGCGTGCAGACCTCGCTTGTTGACGATCAGGAATTCGCGGGAAAGTTTCGGAGACATTCTTGCCGGTTCTTACTTGCCGCTCAGAACACGGCTTGCGACGTTGATGTATTTGCGGCCGGCTTCAGATGCCTCGGCGAGTGCCTTGTCCATATTGTTGTCGCTGCGAATCCCGGCGAGTTTGATCAGCATAGGCAGGTTTACGCCAGCGATCACCTCGGTCTTGCCGCTGTCCATGACTGAAATCGACAGGTTTGAGGGTGTTCCTCCAAACATGTCCGTCAGGATAATGACCCCGTGACCGTCGTCGGCCCGCGCAACAGCGTCAACTATATCCTGACGACGCTGATCCATATCGTCTTCGGGGCCGATCGAAACCGTCTCAATGAATCTCTGAGGACCGACCACGTGCTCCACGGCGTGACGAAATTCCTCAGCCAGCTTGCCATGAGTGACAAGCACTAGTCCGATCATGAAAATTGCCTTCTGCTTCGGATACCCGCAGCGATCATCGAACAATGAAAGCCGCCCAGCGTGGGAAGTCATCTTGGCCATGTAGAACTGAAGTTCAAGTTAAAAAGTGTACATCCTGTCTCAGCGGAACGGCGTTTGACCGCGGAAATCGCTCGCGAAGGCGCCAATCACGGCCAGCGGCTCGGGAGTTGCGCGCCATAAACGCATCAGTGGCAGATCGGCCCCGCCGCCAACCGGAAAGCGCTCATGCTCGGGAGGAAGCCGTTCCTCCTCGGGCGAGGAAAGAACCCTGACCGCAAGGTCCATGACCGCAGCCTCCAGGCTCTCAACCCTTGCAATGCCGCTCCCCCGCACCTCCACGAGGCCGGCGATTGGTGCAGGGCGGAGTGCCAGAACACAATCCCGCTGAAGCGAAACGATGACCTGATCGTCCGCCACCAATGCGGCAAACGCGCCGTTTCTTCTTGCAGCGGCGATGCAGGCAAAGGCGGTCGTCGATTTGCCGCTGCCCGAGGGCCCGACAAAGAGTACGCCTCTGGTACCGAGAACGACGGCAGTGGCGTGGATGTTCGCCGCGCCCGGGATCATGGGACTTCGCCGGCCGGGAGAGACAGAATGAACCGGGCTCCCTTCGTCGTCCTGCTGTTCGGCTCGTACAGGTTTTCAGCTCTCAAGGTGCCACCGTGCGCCTCTGCGATCTGCCTGCTGATGGACAGGCCGAGACCTGAATTCTGGCCGAAGCTCTCGCCCTCAGGGCGATCCGTATAGAAACGCTCGAAGATGCGATCGATATCCTCCGCCTGGATTCCGGGTCCATTGTCTTCCACCGTCACCGTCACGCGATCCTTGACCCTGGCAAGCCGGATCGCAATGCGGCCTCCCTTCTCCGGCACGAAGGAACGGGCATTTTCGATCAGGTTGGTGATGATCTGGCCGAGGCGAAGATCATGGCCGTTGACGAGGAACGCAGACTTGTTGCCGCCCTTGCCCTCCACCGAAAGGTTGATCTCCATAGGCTTGCGACCCGTTCGGATCTGACGGGAAATGTCCACAAGATTGCCCAGGAGGCTTTCCATATCGACTGGCGACGAAACGGAACGGGCAAGTTCCGCATCGAGCCTGGAAGCGTCGGAGATGTCGCTGATGAGGCGGTCGAGGCGCCGCACGTCATGGAAGATGATCTCAGTCAGTCTCTGCTTGGATTCGTCCGACTTCGCAAGCGGCAAGGTCTCGACGGCGCTGCGCAGCGACGTCAGCGGGTTCTTGAGCTCGTGGCTGACATCTGCGGCGAAGCTCTCGATCGCTGCGATACGGTCGTAGAGGGCATTGGTCATGTCTCTCAAAGCAATTGAGAGGTTGCCGATTTCATCCTGCCGATAGGAAAAGTCCGGGATTTCCTCCCTTTGCTTGGCGCCGCGCCGCACGCGTATCGCCGCAGCTGCCAGCCGGCGAAGCGGATTGGCGATCGTGGAGGACAGCAACAGCGACAGCAGGATATTTACGAGCGTGGCAACCCCGAACACCCGCATGATGGCGAGACGCTCGGCGTGCACGATCTTGTCGATGTCACCAGCCTGTGTGGAAAGCAGAAGGACGCCCAGCACCGCCCGGAAACGCTGCACCGGCACGGCGACCGATACGATGAGTTCGCCCCGTTCAGTCACCCTCACCACGGCACCACGTACCCCAGTCAGAGCATTCATCACTTCAGGATAGATCGAACCGTCCCCGCCTGGGGCTTCCTTGTAGACAGGCAGGTTGCCGGGTTGCAGAAGCCGATTGAATAGCC
>JAEYTV010000033.1 GCA_023433855.1 Pseudomonadota bacterium
TTTCTTCGCCAATATCATGAAGCCGGTTGCCGAAGCAGCCTAGCAGCGGCAATGTCTTCTTAGAGGCTCTTCCTTGACATCTCGCCATCGCGCCGCATTGATCATGCGTTGCTTTGTGGATGAGGAGGCGCCGCATGCATGCCGATCGCGATGATCATTCGACGATGACGACGCTCGGCCGCACCGGATTGCGGGTGAGTGTTGCGGGGCTCGGTGCCGGGGGCCACAGCCGACTGGGGATGCGCAGGGGCGCGAGCGAAGCAGACGCGGCCGATCTCGTCCGCGCCGCGGTCGACCTCGGGATAACGATGATCGATACCGCCCCCGCCTATGGCACGGAATCTGCGGTGGGTGCGGGAGTGGCCGGAAGGCGCGACGGGGTCGTCTTGTCGAGCAAGGTTCGATCGACCCGGTCGGGATCATCATTCGACAGTTCCGACTACATCACTGCCGCCGATCTTAAGGCAAGCGTGGAGGCGAGTCTTGGAAAGCTTCGTACAGACTTCATCGACATCCTCTATCTGCACGGGGTGCGGCCTCAGCAGTACGATTTCTGCCTGAACGAACTCCTCCCTGAGTTGCAGCGGCTCCGGGACCAAGGCAAGATACGGTTTCTAGGGGTCACCGAGGGCTTCGGGGCGGATCGGGACCATGTGATGTTGCAGCGCGCCATCGCAGACGGCGTCTGGGACGTTCTCATGGTCGGCTACAACTTCGTGAACCCGTCGGCGGGTCGCCTGGTCCTCCCTCAGGCGATGGAAAAGAACCTCGGAATTGTTGCCATGTATGCCGTGCGTGGTGCGCTTGCGGACAAGGCAAGCCTGAAAAGCCTGGTCCAAAAACTCGTCGATCGGGGCGAGGTCGATCGAAGCGCAATCGATCTCGATGATCCCTCTGGTTTCCTGTTCCGGGACGCAGCGCTGTCGCTCACCGAGGCGGCTTATCGTTTCTGCAGGCATAGCGCCGGTATCGACGTCGTGTTGACGGGGACCGGAAACCTGCAGCATCTGCGGGACAATATAGCCGCCATAAATCGTCCGCCGCTCCCTCACGATGTGCGGCAGAGACTGGATGCCGCTTTCGACCGCGTCGCATCTGAGACCGGTGACCCGGAATAGCCGGACTGAGCCGATCGATCGGTTGAACTTTGCCGTGACCACAGCGGAGGAAAGGCTTTGAAGGGACCCAAGCTGCTGCTGCAGCAGCCGCTCCTGCCGTACAAAACCGCGCCTGAACGTCGCGGGCCTCCTTGATGCGCAAGCGAAGCAACCTTCTGCGGCCTTCGGAGTTTTGGCAAGCAGGAGGCGCAATGAGAACCGACAGCGAACGAGATCTCGACCTGAACGATCTTTCCGATGCCGATGTACTGGCTGTCGCGCACGAACTTGTCGAGGACTTTCTCGAGTTTCTTCGTCGGGAGCGTCCGGGTAGCGATATCCTCGATGTCAGCTCTCTTCCCACCAGCAAGCGATCCTTGGAGAATGCCTTTCGTCTGGTGATCGTGACCGAACCTCGTGGAGCCATCCGGCGCCGGCTGGTTGCCGCAGGTTGTGCTCTTGCTCAGTTTCAGGTGCAGATCGGAGACCGACTTGCCATCTCGCCGGCTCCTGCGGCCGAGGCGTCGAAAGGTGGCGGCGACCAGACTGACATGAGCGGCAACATCGACCGGATACTTGCCGATGTGGCCGCCGACAATAAGCGCCTGCGTCATCTGTTGGGTCTGGCAAGCGAGACCGCGAAGCGTCGCCATCAGGACATGGCGCCATCCCCACCGTTCCGTGACGACGGGACATATACCTGGCACGGACATGGCCGGCGGATGAACTGAAATGCTTCGCTGCCGCAAGTTCCCACGTAGCCTTGAATTGCTTGCGACGAGCCCCACCCCGAGCCAAACCTGATTCGTCGGCTCACGCCCCCATTTTTTTCCCATGTAGCCGGGCGCAGAGGGTAGGCCATGGCCGACCTTGGAATGCTTGTTTCCCGCCGGTTCCGCCCGCGATGATCGGCGGGCGGCGTCGTTGAATGGTAAGTTGCGGGGTTGGATTTGTCGTCGCAACACCGCCGGCGATTGATTAAGCGTTGCCGAACCTGCCAAGCCCGCTTAGAGCATATTGTGAGACAACGGCGGAGTTGATGGTGAGCACGAACAGCTATTTCTCCCAGGTAGGCGGCTTGCCGCCCCAGACCAACCTGCTTTCCAGCAAGGCCGTCTTCAAGACGGCCTATGCGGTGATACCCGGTACGGTGATGAGCGACATCGTCACCAGTGCCTTGCCCCATTGGGTCGACGCGCGCGCGTGGATACTCTCCCGCCCGCTGACTGGTTTTTCAGAAACCTTCGCCCAATACCTGATGGAAGTGGTGCCGGGCGGAGGAAGCGAGCTGCCCGAACCTGATGCGCGAGTTCAGGCGGCGATATTCGTCGTCGCCGGCGAGATGACGATCGAGTTGGAGGGCAGGGTCCACACGCTGAGGGCAGGATCCTTCGCGTACCTGCCGGCGGGTTCGGCCTGGAAGCTCTCCAACCGCAGCAACTCGCCTGTCCGTTTCCACTGGATACGCAAGGTCTTCAAGGCGGTGAACGGGCTCGAGCCGCCCCCGGCGATTTTCACGCACGAGGACGACTGCCAGATGCACCCGATGCCGGATACCGAGGGCAAATGGGCGACCACCCGGTTCATCGACCCGGCCGACCTGCGATACGACATGCATCTGAACATCGTGACCTTCGAACCGGGCGCCATCATCCCGTTCATGGAAACGCACATCATGGAGCATGGTCTCTACGTGCTGGAGGGGAAGGCGGTTTACCGGCTCAACGAGGACTGGGTTGAGGTCGAGGCAGGCGATTTCATGTGGCTGCGAGCCTTTTGCCCGCAGGCCTGTTACGCCGGTGGCCCCGGCCGCTTCCGCTACCTGTTGTACAAGGACGTCAACCGCCACGCCGACCTGTGGTAAGCCCGGGCTCCGTCGTCTTTTCGGCCTCGCCGTCGCCTTGCATCTCAGTGCTGTTTCAGTGCGGGGATGACCACATCCCGCGGCAGCACCTCGATCTGCCCGACCCTGTAGCGATTGCCAACCGGCCACACGGCTGTTCCTGGTTAGTCTAGGTGCCGCCGTGTTCGGTCATCGACGGTTCGCCTATGCGTACGGCATCCCGGGACACCATGGTTGCATCCGGTAGTCTGGAAGAACCCGATCTCCGGGCGTCTAAAGCGCCGACGGTCTAACACCGAGCATCGGTCGAGACATGCACCTGGCCACGAGCGAAGCTCGCCACCCGCGGTCGCACCCGATATCGGCTGGTCCAGCGACGGCCCTTTTTCGCATGTTCACAAAAGAGCATTGACAGCCGGCTGGCGACTGGCAATCATTTGTACACGAACAATGGGCGCAAAGACCCGGGGAACGAGATGATGACTGTGGCTGGCGATGACCGGCAGCGGAGCTACGCGCCGCTTTCCACCCTGTTGGCGATCTGGCAGGCGTTTCGCCGCCCGCCGCTCCCTCGCCTGGGAGGATCGTTTCGGCGTTGCTGCTGGGAGGGCAAGGCCGGATGACCTGCCAGAAAGTGCGTTTGAAGGTCAATGGCCAGTTCCATGAGGTCGAACTTTCCCCGGAAACGCCGCTGCTTTATGTCTTGCGCAACGACCTCTGCCTGAACGGCCCGAAATTCGGCTGCGGACTGGGCGAGTGCGGCGCTTGCGCTGTGCTCGTCAACGGCAGGACGGTGCGTTCCTGCTCGATATCGGTGGCCGCTGCAGAAGGGCGCGACATCGTCACGCTCGAAGGATTGTCTGCTCCGGGCGGTGAACTCCATCCCGTGCAGCGCGCTTTTGTCGACGAGCAGGCGGCCCAATGCGGCTATTGCCTCAACGGGATGATAATGGCTGTAACGGGCCTTCTCAACCGCAACCCACAACCTAGCGAGACGGAGATTCGCGGCGCCCTCAAAGGCCATCTCTGCCGATGTGGCACTCATCTCGAGATCCTCGCCGCGGCCAGACGGGCCGCCGCGCCGGTCGGCGATAGCCCGATAGAGGAGGCACGCCAATGAACCACCCTCGCGAAGCCGCGGCAGCCACCTACTTGGAGGCACCGGAAGGGCTGCTCGTGGTGCGTCACGGCGCGACCGGCGATCCCGAGCTCTTTCTGGCGATCCTGCCGGACAGTCGCATCGTTGCCTTCAACGGCCATGTTGATCTGGGAACGGGGATACGCACGGCACTCGGCCAGATCGTGGCAGAGGAACTCGATGTTCCCTTCGACAACGTGACCATGGTTCTTGGTACGACGACGGCTGCGCCAGATCAGGGGCCGACAATCGCCAGTGAGACGATCCAGATTGCTGCCAAACCCCTGAGGCAGGCGGCGGCCAGTGCTCGCTGGCATCTCCTCCGGAAGGCGGCGACGCTGCATGGGCTGGAGCCGACGGATCTGGTGATCGAAAGCGGCACCATCCGGCCCAGGGCGGAATCGAACTGGGCCCTCTCCATCGGCGAGCTTGTCGCCGGTGCCAGCGAGCAGATCGAGATTGATCCTGCTGCGCCCATCAAGCCTGTTCGGGAATACCGGCTGGTCGGCAAGGCGCAGCCACGCAATGATATTGCCGCCAAGGCGGCAGGAACCTGGGCCTATGTCCACGACGTCCGCGTGGCGGGCATGTTGCATGGCCGGGTCGTCCGGCCCCCTTACGCAGGCTTTGACAGCGGTGAGTTCGTTGG
This sequence comes from Pseudomonadota bacterium, assembly GCA_023433855.1. GTDB lineage: Bacteria > Pseudomonadota > Alphaproteobacteria > Rhizobiales > Rhizobiaceae > Neorhizobium. The sequence goes on from JAEYTV010000033.1 coordinate 4,728, forward strand.
ACGCAGCCTGATCGAGGTAGACGAAGCATCGATTGCCGATGTTCCCGGTATCGTTTCGGTCGTCGTCGATGGTGACTTTATCGGTATTGTCGCCACACGCGAGGAGTTTGCCGCGCAGGCGGCCCGCCAGCTCAACGTCAAGTGGCGGGCACTGCCGGAGGTTCCGGATCTCAACGAGCCGGAGGAACCCTTGCGTCTCAACCGCTCGAAGCCGCGCCTGCTGCGCGACCAGGGCGATGTCGAACGGGCGCTTACCGGCGCTTCGCCGCTGATGCAGCGGACCTATGTGTGGCCGTATCAGATGCATGCTTCCATCGGCCCCTCCTGCGCGGTTGCCGACTGGAAACCGGGGCAACTGGTTGTGTGGTCCGGGACGCAGAACCCGTACCCGATGCGTCGCGATCTGGCGATATTGCTCGGCATGCCGGAAAACCAGATCGTCGTCGAGCGGCTGGAAGCGGCCGGCTGTTATGGCCGGAACTGTGCCGATGACGTCACGGCGGATGCGGCGCTGTTGTCCCGCGCGGTCGGCCGTCCCGTTCGTGTGCAGCTGACGCGGGAACAGGAGCATGCCTGGGAGCCGAAGGGGGCGGCACAGGTCATCGACGTCCGTGGCGGGCTCGACCTCGACGGTGGCCCCGCCGGATACCAGTTCGACACCCGCTACCCCTCCAACCTGGCACCCACGCTTGCACTGATCCTCACCGGCCGGGTGGCGAATACGCCCGAGGTGGCCGAGATGGGAGATCGTACGGCAATCCCCCCATACGCCTTCGGCAACATGCGCGTCACAGTGCACGACATGCCGCCGATTGCCCGCGCCTCCTGGTTGAGAGGCGTTTCGGCCATGCCGAACTCGTTCGCCCACGAAAGCTTCATCGACGAACTGGCGGCGGCAGCCGGCGTGGATCCTGTCGAATACCGGCTGCGATACCTGCCCGATCACCGCGCTGCCGATCTGGTTCGCGC
>JAEYTV010000049.1 GCA_023433855.1 Pseudomonadota bacterium
GCAGAAGGCGTCCCAGATCGAGGCTTTTCGCCCGTCTGACTTGGCTCCACCCGCGATCTGGAAAGCAGCGGTAGCCACTCCGAACAGGAAGTCGCCAGGAAACCGGGTCGCAAGCTTTTTCGGGTCAGACATCTTCAAAACCTCTGCATCTCTCGGACAGTCCCTGTGACGGCTTGGGAGGCACCGGTGGCTAGCCGGTGCACTTGCTTTCGGAGCGATGTAGAGCAAACATCCGGCACGTTGAAGACAAAAGCGACAAAATTGCGAATAGCCCTCGTGCCATACCTTCGAACAGCACACCGAACTCCACATCCCGCGAGCCCGGCTCAGGACGCGGCAAGCCGGGCATCGTCTCATGCGGATTTGTCTCGATATCGGTGTCGATCGCCGACGCCCTGGAGGTCTATGGGCGGTCTTGCCCCGCCCTCACCTGATCAGAGCTTCACCCAGGCTCCATTCTTCTTCGATGAAGCAACGCAGGCTTCTACGAACGCGACCCCTTTAACACCGTCATCCACGGTCGGATAAATCACCGCCTTGTCTGTGGCAGTGCCCTTCTTCTTGGCGTTGATCGCGCGCGCCGCCTCGGTATAGATCGTGGCGAAGGCTTCCAGGTAACCTTCCGGATGGCCTGACGGAATACGGGAAACCCGCGCGGCAGCGGCCCCGGCACCGGCCCCGTTGCGGGTGGTGAGGCGCTTGGGCTCGCCGAACGGCGTGAACCACAGATAGTTCGGATCAGCCTGCACCCATTCGATCCCGCCCTTGGTGCCGTAGACGCGGATCTTCAAGCCATTTTCATGGCCCGGCGCCACCTGGCTGCACCAGAGCATGCCCTTTGCACCGCCTTCGAAGCGGAGCATGACATGCGCATTGTCATCCAGCCGCCGCCCTTCCACGAAGCTGTCCAGGTCGGCCGCGAGGCTCTCCAGCGTCAGCCCGGTGATGAAGCAGGCGAGATTGTACGCATGCGTGCCGATATCGCCGGTCGAACCGCCGGCTCCGGATTGAGCCGGGTCCGTGCGCCAGACCGCCTGCTTGGCACCCGTCTGTTCGACTGCCTCCGTCAACCAGTCCTGCGGATATTCGACCTGCACGATCCGGATCTTGCCGAGATCGCCGTTCTCGACCATTTCGCGTGCCTGTCGCACCATCGGATAGCCCGTATAGTTGTGGGTCAGGATGAACAGCGCGTCGCTCTCGTCGGCCACCTTCTTGAGCTTCTTGGCGTCGGAAAGGTTCGAGGTCAGCGGCTTGTCGCTGATGACATGGATGCCGCGTCGCAGGAACTCCTTGGCCGCGTCGTAATGCACGTGGTTCGGGGTCACGATGGAAACGGCCTCGATCCCGTTCTTGAGCTTGGCCTCGCGGATCGCCATTTCCTTGTACGAGCCGTAAGTACGGGAGGGGTCGAGACCAAGGTCGCGCCCCGACTGCAACGCCTTGTCAGGCGTGGAGGACAGCGCGCCTGCCACCAGTTCGAACTGGTCATCGAGCCGCGCAGCCATGCGGTGCACGGCGCCGATGAACGCGCCTGCGCCGCCACCCACCATGCCAAGTCTGATGCGCGCCTCACGCGTCTGCTCTTCCTTGCCTTCAATCGCCATCTATTTCTGCTCCTCGAATTTCAAACTGGGGAGGTTCGTCACTCCCCTTTGCCTTGACGATAATATCAAAGCCCCAGCATGCGGCGGTTCGCGGCCTCGTCCGTGCCGCCCGCTGCGAAGTCGTCGAACGCCTTTTCCGTCACGCGGATAATGTGAGCCTTCACGAATTCGGCGCCTTCACGCGCACCGTCTTCCGGATGCTTGAGCGCGCATTCCCACTCGACCACAGCCCAGCCCTCGAAATCGTTGGCGGCCATCTTGGAGAAGATCGAGCCGAAATCCACCTGGCCGTCGCCGGGAGACCGGAAGCGGCCGGCGCGCTGCACCCAACCCTGGTACCCGCCATAGACGCCCTGGCGGCCGGTCGGATTGAATTCCGCGTCCTTGACGTGGAACATCTTGATCCGCTCCTTGTAGATGTCGATGTGGTCGAGATAGTCGAGGCACTGCAGCACATAGTGAGACGGATCGTAGAGCATGTTGGCGCGGGGATGGTTCTTCACCCGCTCCAGGAACATCTCGAAAGTAACGCCGTCATGCAGGTCCTCGCCCGGGTGGATCTCGTAGCAGACGTCGACGCCGCATTGATCGGCATGATCAAGGATGGGCGCCCAGCGGCGGGCGAGTTCGTCGAAGGCGGTCTCCACCAGACCCGCGGGGCGTTGCGGCCACGGGTAGATGAACGGCCAGGCAAGCGCGCCCGAGAACGTCGCATGTGCCTTGATGCCGAGGTTCTTCGAGGCGCTCAAAGCCATCTTCACCTGCTCGACCGCCCATTTTTGGCGCGCCTTCGGATTGCCCCTTACCTCCGGAACCGCAAATCCGTCGAAGGCTTCGTCATAGGCCGGGTGGACGGCGACCAGTTGCCCCTGAAGATGTGTCGAGAGCTCGGTCACCTCGATACCGTTCTGGCGCGCGATGCCAGCGAATTCGTCGCAATAATCCTTGGACTCGGCCGCCTTCTTCAGGTCGATCAGCTGAGCGGCCCAGGTGGGCACCTGTACGCCGAGATAACCTTTTTCCGCCGCCCATTTGGTGATCCCGTCCCAGGAGTTGAACGGCGCCTCGTCGCCCGCGAACTGGCCGAGAAAGATGGCCGGTCCCTTGATCGTCTTCATGAGCTTGCTC
>JAEYTV010000064.1 GCA_023433855.1 Pseudomonadota bacterium
GTTCCCTCACCGGGCGCCCTGATTTCCTCAGCTACGCCGTCATGTCCGTTCTTCAGATGATCGATCATTTCGGAAAGACGGATCTCCAGGGCTTCGCGGGAAATCCATTTCTTGATGTCGATTGCGATGAAGACCTGGCTAACGCCGATATCGGCCGGGGTTTCCGTTTCGACTTCGCGGGATGCCAGTCCTCCGGAAAGCACCGCTGCTAGGGCATCCAACGCGAATGCCATCGCCGAGCCTTTCCAGAAGCCCGTCGGCAGCAGGCGATAGGCACCGGCCTTCAGCGTTTCGATGATCTCGCCGGCGTCGGTGGTAGGGTTGCCGTCGAAGCCGATCGCGCCGGGGACCGGCAGCGGTTTGCCCGCCAGCGCAGCCTCTTGGATGCGGCCGAACGAAAACTGCGACATGGCGATGTCGACGACGATCGGCGGAGAGCCGGGTAGGGCGAACACGATGGGATTGTTGCCAAGCCGCGGGAGTTTGCCGCCCCAAGCCGGCATTCCCGGACGCGCGTTCGTCCAGCAGATCGCAGCGAAACCCGCGCCCGCCGCCTGTCTGCCGTAGGTGCCGGCCCTCAGCCAATGGGTCGAATTGCGCGCCGCCACGCAACCGATGCCATGCTCGGCGGCCAGTTCAGTGGCGCGAGACATAAATTTGGTGCAGGCAACCGGGCCGAGCGACCTGTTTCCATCCCACTGTTCGATGGCGCCGAAAGCCGAGATTTTCGTGGGTTCGGCATGCGGTTTCAGATAGCCGTCATCGATGTTTCCGACATAGGCCGGCAGGCGTGTCACGCCATGCGAGGTCACGCCGTCTAGGCAGTTGTCGACGACGATCCCGGCAAAGATTTTTGCGTCCCTGTCCGAAACGCCTCGACTTTTCAGAATTCGGATGACTTGCTCATCGATCTGCTGGGCAGGAATGTGAACGACCATCGTCAAGTCTCCTAACTGTTCGTCGGGCAGTTAGGCTCAAGACGAATAATTGTGCAACCGGTTTCACAAAATTAGTCCTGGCGGCCGGCTATCAAGCTTTCGGCGGAGGCGCCGTCGACGCACGAATCACAAGATGCGTACCCATCACATGCCGAGCTTCCGTAGCCTGGCTTCCGCCGAGCGCCGAAACCAGCAGGGAGACAGCGATCTCGGCCGCCTCCTGGACATTGCCGGAGACCGTCGTCAGCGGCGGGGTCGTCGTCGCGCCAATCACGTCATCGCAGCCGATAATGCTGAAATCCTGCGGGACCCGCACGCCGCGCTCGGCAAGCCCGGCCATCATCCCTTGCGCAAGCAGGTCGTCGAACGCGACGGCCGCAGTGGCGCCGCTGGCGAGAACCGCGTTGGCCACGCTCCTGCCGCCCTCATGGGTTGGCTTCGGGGTGGATACCGTCGTCAGTTCCGCACCCATCTGGATCGCCGCCTGGCGGATGGTGGTGCTGCGACGCCTTTGCGCCCAAGACTTGGAGGGACCGCCTACATAGACGAGCTTGCGGTGCCCAAGCCCGACGAGATGTTCCACGGCGCTGACGATACCAGGGCCGCTGTCAATCAGAACCCGGAGAGTATCCGGCAGATCCTGATTTACGAGCACTACCGGGTAAAGCCGCGTGAGTTCACGAATCTGGCCGGCGGACAAACGGGAGGAAACGAGCACGAGGCCCGCGACTTGCTGCCCGAACCGCCTGACCAGTTTTTCTTCGCGCTCGGCGTCCTCATCCGAATCCCCGAGGAAGACGTCAAAATCCGACTCCTCGGCCTTGCGCTGCGCGGCCCTTATCAGCGGCGGAAAGAACGGATTTGCGATGTCCGGAACGATCAGCCCTATGATCCTGGTTCGACCCGTGGAAAGCGCGCGCGCCAGAGGGTTGGGATGAAAGCCGAGCCGTTTGGCGACAGCCAGAACATGCGTGACCGTCTCCTTCTTCAGTCGTTCCGGTTTGGCGAAGGCCCTGGACACCGTCGAGCGGGCGACCTGCGCTTCCGCGGCGACTTCCGAGATCGTCGGTTGGCGTTTCTTCGGCGGGTTCACATCCGTCATCTCCAGATTCCCCTGCAGATTCTATCTGCTCCGTAGCGCAGAAATTGCCAAGCAAAAGCTGTGTTGACTGGCAACCGGTTGCACAATACAGTGATTGCTACGTTGGTCGAAGAGGAAATGGAATGCCCAATTTTGCCGGTAGAGCCGGGACCAACGAGGTACGGACGGTCGCCCCGGCATTCGACATTGCCGACCGAGTTCATCGTTTTCCAGATCGGCTCCAAATGGGCCGTGCCGCCGCGCAGGACGCCGCCGCGACGCTGATCGAGATATTGGAGCGGCAACCTCGCGTCCGGATGATCTTCGCCGCGGCGCCAAGCCAGCAGACGATGCTCAAAGCGCTGGCCAACATGCCCGGTATCGCCTGGAACCGGGTCGAGGCCTTCCACATGGACGAATATTGGGGGCTGGATCCGCGGGATCCGGCAGGCTTTGGGAACTGGCTGCGCCGAAATCTTTTCGACCATCTTCCCTTCGCGGAAACCCATGTGATCCCGACACAGGGCGCAGCCGACCAGATCGCAGCAGACTACGCGTCCCTGGTGGCCGCGCACCCGATCGACATCGTTTGCCTCGGCATCGGGGTAAACGGCCACATTGCGTTCAACGATCCGCCTGTGGCCGATTTCGAGGACCCGCTGGATGTGAAGCTTGTCACGCTGGATCAAGTATGCAGACAGCAGCAGGTGGACGATGGGTGCTTCCCAAATCTCGAAGCGGTTCCGGCTGAAGCGATCACGTTGACGGTTCCGCGTCTTCTGCGCGCCGAGAGGCTTTTCGCCGTCGTCCCGGGCAGGTCCAAGCGAGAGGCCGTGCGCGCCGCGATTCACGGGCCGGTGGTGACGGACTGTCCCGCCAGTATCCTGCGAATGCATCCTGGTTGCCAATTTTATCTCGACAAGGAATCGGACCCTGATGCCGAAGATTGATGCTGGCGCCGTCTCCGCGGCGTACCTGGACCGCGTTGTCGACCTCATGCGCCGCATACAGGCCGAGGAGGCAAGGCCGATCGCACTTGCCGCCGAAAAGCTGGCAGAACAGATTGCGGCTGACCGGCTCGTTCATGTCTACGGACCGGGCGGTCATTCCAATCTAGCCAGTCAGGAGATCTTCTTCCGTGCGGGCGGCCTGATGCATATCTCCGCCATTCTCGACGAAGGCACCCTGCTGTCGAGCGGCGCGCTTCGTTCCATGGCGATGGAACGGACGCCGGGTTATGGCCGCCTCGTGATCAAGGACCAGGAGTTCGGAGCCGACGATGTCCTCATCCTTGTGAATGCATATGGGATAAATGCCGCGTTGATCGATGCCGCCCTTGAAGCAAAGACAAGGGGTTGCTTCACGATTGGGGTGAGTTCGCGCGAACATGCCGAAAGAACTACAGCCGATCATCCGGCGCGCCACCCCTCGAAGAAGAACCTGCACGACATCGTCGATATCGCCATCGACACCAAAGTGCCGATCGGCGACGCGTTGATGGAACTGCCGGGACTGGCAGAAAAGACTGCGGCCAGTTCGACCTTCGCCAATGCGGTTGCGCTTAATTCCCTGGTCATCCACACAATCGCCTTGCTGCTCGAAAAGGGGATCGAGCCGCCTGTTTGGCGGAGCGGCAACGCACCGGGCGGCGACGAGGCCAACGGCAAGTTCCTGTCGCGGTTCCGTGGCAGGGTCCGAATGCTGTAAGGTCGGCGCGGCTGAGGACACTGGCAGATGGGTGGTTTGCGGGTAGGGATCGCAAGCGCTGACATAACGCCGCCAGCCGGTTTGCCGATGGCCGGGTTCGCTGCGCGAACGCTTGGCGCACTTGGAACGCACGATCCCTTGCGTGCCACGGTGCTGGTCGTGGATGACACCGCTCTTCTCTCGCTTGATCTCCTGGGAGTGGCCCGCGACCTGGTGTCGGATATTTCTGCGCGTTGCACGTCGCAGGGCCTCGACCTGACAGTCGTCGCCTCTCACACCCACGGTGGTCCAATAAGCCTGGGTCCAAACATGGACGCTGAGTATCGCGCGCGAGTCATAGACAAGAGCGTGGCTGCACTGGTTGCCGCTGCGGCGGCCCGACGGCCCGGACGGCTATTTGCAAGGCAGGGCGCGGCGCCGGGCGTGGCGCGCAACCGGCGACATGCGGATGGTCCTACCGACCAGTCGCTGCCGGTATTGCGGTTCGAGACGCCGGAGGGCGCGCCGCTGGCAATTGTGGTTGCCTATGCCTGTCATCCAACCGTGCTGGGCGCCGACAACCGCCTCTGGACTGCCGACTGGCATGGACCGCTTCGAGTCAGGCTGGAAGATGCTTTTCCGGGAAGCACGGCGTTGACGCTTACCGGTTGCTGCGCCGACGCCAATGTCGGGCATTCGGCGCACGCTTCGATTACACTGGAGTCTTCGCAGGCGAGGAGCTTTCCCGCCGCGGAGGCTGCTGCCGATGCGATTGCCGAGGCGGCTCTCGCTGCTCGCCTGGTAGAAGTTCCGGGCAGGGGGAGCGCAACAGCGCAAACCAGCGTTTCGTTGGGATTTGTCCGGCGCGAGGCGCTGTCTGACGAAGAACTCGGCAAAGTGTGGAAGGCGGAGGCGGAGAACGCTTCCCCAGCGCGCAGGGCCTTGCTTGAGGCCTGGATCGAATGGGCGGCCGGAAATCCAGGGCGCTACGCGGTTGGAAGTGTTGTCGATGTGCCCGTTTCCGTCATGCGCTGGGCCGACCTTCCCATTTTCTGCCTGCCGGGAGAGATATTTGCCGAGACCGCGCATGAACTGCGCCTTCGCGTGGGTCGTCCCGATGCCATTGTGCTCGCCTACGCCGGGCACAATCCCGGCTATATTGCGCCCCGCTCGGAGTACCCGCATGGTGGCTATGAGATAGACGAGGCGCATCGCTACTACGGTCAGCCGGCAACCTTCGCGGCGGGATCGGCAGAACAGCTCGTCGATGCCGCAGAGAGTTTGGCCCGCGACCTCCAAATCATCAGGAGTCAAACTTGACCGACGGATTTCAGGCTTCCGCCCGCGATATTTATGTTGAAGCCAACAAGGGTACTCTGGCCTGGCTTCTGGACAGGCCTCGTCGACATGCCGGCTTTCTGGATTCCAAGGTGAACTCGATCACCTTGCAGGATTTTCCTGCATCGGACCGGTGGCGCGGACCTGCAACCACATATGGATGGATACAAGGGCGCGGTCTCGAGGCCCTCGTTGCACATGCCGAATTCTTCGAAGCTGAGGATCAGGCATTCGCCGACACGATTCACGAGGCGGCGCGTCTCCTCTTTACCGAACTGCGATCGCTTTACGAC
>JAEYTV010000115.1 GCA_023433855.1 Pseudomonadota bacterium
ATATTGCACGCGTCGGAGCGTCATCGCCAACCAGCGCCAGCAGCCCGGGGCTTACCCGTTCGGGCGCAAGCGCGCTTAACGCCTCGCTCGCCAACAGTTCGCCGGTCATTTGAGTCGCAGCCGTCGGAGCAAGCGAGTTGACCCGGATCCCGTATTTCTCGCCTTCGATCGCCAGCGTTTGCATAAGCCCGACCAGCGCCATCTTGGCCGCCCCGTAGTTCGCCTGTCCGAAATTCCCATACAGTCCTGAAGAGGACGTGGTCAGGACAATGCGTCCGTAGCGTTGGGCCCGCATCAGTTCCCAAACTGCCTTGCAACAGATGACGGCGCCCATCAGATGAACCTCGAGGACGAGGCGGAAATCAGCCATGTCCATTTTCGCGAAGCTCTTGTCACGCAGGATGCCCGCATTGTTGACCAGGATGTCGATACGTCCCCAGCGAGCCATGGTCTCTTCGATCATTGCACCGACCGCGGCCTCATCGGTCACGGAAGCTCCAACCGCAATGGCCTCCCCGCCGCTGCTGACGATTTCGTCCACAACGCTGGCGGCAGCAGCATAATGAAGGTCATTGACGACGACCTTGGCGCCGAAACCGGCAAGCGCAAGCGCGTGGCTGCGGCCCAGCCCGGCGCCGGCTCCCGTCACGATTGCGATGCGACCCTGCAACTTCATCCTGTTCCTCCACATCCGTTATTCACTCACTAGTGAATTAATGGTCTACATGCAATTGACGTTTGGTCTTGCCTTGCACAGGAGCGCTTGACCGGAGGAACAACGCATCAACGCCTGTGGGCGATGGCCATCAGCCCGGCAGCCATAAATGTGGCCATCCGCTCCTTCACGGCAAGAAAGTCGTCCGAGCGGCAAAGTCCGTTGGAGAGCTTGTCGATCCGGCCGGTACGGGCAAGGGTCAGCATCAGCGCTCCCGTGACGAAATGAAACGCCCAGAAAAGATCTTCTTCGGCACAGTCCGGCAAGGCCTTCCTGAGCAACTGGATAAGCCTAAGCACAACCGGGTCGAAATACTGGTCCATCATTTCGGCACCCCATTCCGGCGTATTGGCCACCTGTGCGCTTAAGGCGGCATAGTTTTTCCACCCCTCCCCGCCTTCGATGTATAGATCGAGGTCTGTATCCAGGAATGCACGCAGTGCGCCTTCGACCGTCGGGCGACCACCGCTTGCCGCGTCGTACTCATCGAGCATCTTCATGCGACGTTCGTTCGTAACAGCCGCCCTGCGGGAGAAAACGGCGTCAAACAGCTTCTTCTTGTCCTCGAAATAGTAATTTATCAGCGTATGGTGGACGCCGATCTTCTTGGCGACGTCCTTTAGGGTCACGCCATGCAATCCGTGCCGGGAGAACAGGTATTCCGCCGCATCGAGGATCTGCTCGATCATCTCCGCACGCCGTGCTGCTCTGACGGGCTGCTTTGACGGGATCCTTTGTTCTGCGGGCAAGGCTAACCTTTCTTTCCGGAAGCCGGAGATTGCAAACAGGTAAAAGGGTCGTCTGCGACTTGACCAAAGACCGCAACCAGTCCCCTTCAGACACAAACTGCCCCTCCGGATGTGCGGTTGTCAGACGATCGATCCCGCGGCATTAATGGCGTCGCACCCGCGTTGCGTCAATCGGCATACAGGCCGGGGGCGCCTGCCTCATCATGAGCTCATCAACCGCGCCGCCGCGAAACGCCAGCCATCCCGTCGATCGCGAAGCTGTCCCGCCGGATATCCAACGGAGCGCTCCCTTCGGTTCGCCAGTGCAGCGGACAAGTTGCGTCTCGGCAGCTCATACTATTCCGCCTGTGCTGTGGCGCTGGTTGCCGTTGCACCGTTGCGAGCGTTTTCCGCACCGGTACGGATGCCGTGCCAGAGCAAGTCACCAAGCACGATGAGGCCGCCGATCACAGCCTGGTCCGTCGGCCTCTCCCAGAGCACGACCCACACCCAGAGTGGTCCCAGGATCGTCTTGAGCAACAAGGACAACCCGACCTGCGGAGCGGGCAGATATCGCGGGCCCATGGCGATGAGGCCAAGTGCGACTGGAACGACCAGGCCGCCCTCCAATCCCATGAGAACCGCTTGCAGAGTGCTGGAAAAAGCATGTCGTTCACGAAGGGCAACAGCACAAGCGCTGAAATGCCTCCTCCACTTGCGGGAGCAATGAGCCGCAGCAACAAAGTGTCCTTGTCAGAAGCAAGGCGCCCAGCAACGTTGTTGCCAATGCCGCTTTCTCGCGGTTCATCACTCCGCCCCAAAGCGCAGGTCGAGATCTTGCAGCAGCGCCGCCCATAGATCTGCAGACATGTCATGTGCGGTGTCGCCGAGCCGGCCGCGAAAACAGCAGGAAATCCGCAGTACCGAAAGCTTCTCGAACAGCTTGAAGCTGATGTTCTTCAGCCTGAGCGCGCGGTTGAGCCGCCGGCAATCCACCCCTTTCAGGCACAGGAATGGGAGTTCCGCCTTACCCGGAGGGGTGAGGAGTGTGATGCCTTCACGCGCCAACCTGGTTCTCAGTGCAGCGGGAACGCCGAGGGCGCCTGTATTTACAAGACGGCCTTCCAGCCCTCTCAGCCGACGGTAAGCGGCCTGCAGCATGTGCCGTGACATCGTTCCCTGCTCCGCGATCCGGACCGCCTCGCGTACGCTCCGCAATCGAGGATCATCCCTGCGGACGCCGACTACGGCCAAGCCGGCTACGACACCTGCGTGCTTGTGAAGGGGCGCAAGAAGACGTCGGCGTGGCGTACAAGCTCGCGGTGGAGATTGGTCGCGAACGACTGCGCACCGTCCACAACCATGATAGACCCTGGCATGCCCACAAGCGCGGCAACGCGCCCCGTGGCAGGTTCTGCGTGGGTCATGAAGCGGGCCGCTTGCCCCGAGCCCGTCCCTTTCGAAGCGGCCAGGATCTTCTCATAGGCGGCATGGTGCTCCTGTGGAGCGACTTCGAGATTCCACCCGCCTACGTGGATTCCAGCCAAAACCGCCAGAAGTCCGTGGGATGTATTGGATAGCAGGTAGAGATCATGTTCGATGTCGAGCCAATGGGCCAGTTCCGCCTTGATGTTCACACGAGTTTCATCGAGGTCGCGGAAGTAGTGTCGGCAACCGTCTTCTGCGTCACCCAAATCAGGATGCAAAGCCGAAGCGTCTATCCTGAAGTCTGACGACCACGATACGTCAGCGTGATCAGGCATCAACGAGGTCTCGCTCGATCAACGCCGGGATGACGCATTCTGCAAACACGGAACCGACCGCAATTCCGCGGCGCTCGTAGGAGCCGTCGATCCATGCCAGCTCGCAGATTTCGCTGGCAGGCCTCGGTTCACCCTCGATCTGGACGAACCAGTTGCTGACCACGACCGACGTATCCTCCAGCGCGGACTTCCGTTCGAATGTAGCCAGATGAGAGAGGCTGACGGGCCATACCTGCAACTCCTCCCACAGCTCGCGGCTCAGGCAGTCCTCGTCGCTCTCTCCGCTGAGAGGCTTGCCTCCGGGCGAGATAAAGATAGATGTCGCGTGCTTTCTCACCACCAGCAGCTTGCGGTCACGGATGATGACCGCAGCAGACTTCCGGATCTTCCCCATCGTCAATGCCTGTCACGTAAGTTGTAGGCCGAGCCGCGACGTCTGGCGGTCTGACGGAGAGGTCGCAATGTCATCCAGCCTGTGCCCAGCCAAGAATTCTATGATATCTCTGCAGATCGGTTCCTTCCGCCGCAGATAGTTCATGATGACATCGTCGCTGGGCTCGGAGAAGCTGTCGGCGAATATCGAGATCCCCTCGAGCGACTTCGTTGAGACGCCAAGCTGCAGCAGCCGATACTTCACATCCTCCTGCGACCGCGCGAAATCGTAGATCGGACTGCGATAGGCAATGTCATACTCCGCCATGAATTCGACGAAGTAGTCCTTCGCCACGAGGCGCTGTTCCGGGTACTCACGCTGGTAGAAGGTTATTCCATCATTGATCGTCCTGATCCCCGTCCTTCGGCAATAATCAATGACGTGGGCGTGTATGGCCACCTTTTCGCCGAGCAGGACCAAGTTCTTTCGATCGGTAAGGATGTCCTGCTCCAGCGTTTCGCTTGCCAGCGTGCGGAAGCTGCCGCTTATATCCTCGACCACATGACTGACGACAAGGTCGCCGAAGCGGCGCTTGAGCTCTTCTACCCTGTAGCCGAGCACCCCCCGATGCAAGGAGCAACCGCTATTGGCGCTGAACAGGTGCACTGGAATGCCGCGAAGCATGAGGTGGCATGCAGCAAGCGTGCTGTCGCGCCCTCCCGTGAACATCACGAGCTCCGGCTTGGCTGACTTGGACACCATTACCTCCCTTTTCATTCTTGATGATGTTATCCGG
>JAEYTV010000171.1 GCA_023433855.1 Pseudomonadota bacterium
GTTCCCCTGACGCAGATCCAGTGCTCGGAGCGATGATGATGCTTCTGCAGCGACAGCTTCTTGCCGGGGGTGACGAACAGGCGTTTGACCTGGAAGCGGTCGCCGTTGAGGACGGAGGTATAACCGCCCCATGGCCGGTAGGATGTCGGGTGGGTTTGGGTGAGCGCTGCGGTTGCCTTTGCGGCGGCGAGCTGGCGGACGAGCTTGCCGACGTCCTGGCTGTCCTCCAGCCGGCCGACATAGACGGCATCCTCGCTGGCGATCACCGCGACGCCGTCGAGCCCCTGCACGGCCAGGTGGCTGGTGCGCGACATGACGAGCGAGTTGCGGGTGTTGATCAGCGTGGCATTGCCGGAGGCGACATTGCCGTCGCCGTCGCGGGATCCGAGCTTCCAGACAGCGTCCCAGCTTCCGAGATCCGACCAGGTGAAGCTGGAGGGGACGACGGCCGCATTGGCGGTCTTTTCCATGATGGCATAGTCGACGGAGATGTCGGGGCTTGCGGCAAAGCTGTCTGCGTCGAGGCGGACGAAGTCGAGATCGGTGGATGACCTGGCGACGGCGTCGCGCCCGGCCTTTTCGACGGCGGGTGCAAAGAGGCCCATTTCCCGCAGCACCTGGCCGGCCTGGAACATGAAGATGCCGGAATTCCAGAGGAAGCCGCCCTGCGACAGCATCCGCTCGGCTTGCGCCAGCGCCGGCTTTTCGACGAACCGCCTGACGGCATGGGCGCCTTCGGCCAGGCGCTCTCCGGTCTCGATATAGCCATAGCCGGTGGCCGGTTCGGTGGGGGTGATGCCGAAGGTGACCAGCTTGCCGGCAAGGGCTGTCTGGCGGGCGGTCTCGATGGCTTCGAAATAGCCGGGGTCGGCGACGATCTCGTGATCGGATGCCAGAACCTGCATGACCGCATCCTCGCCGAAGCGGGCGGACACGAAGGCAGCGGCTGCGGCCACCGCCGGGGCGGTGTTGCGGGCGACAGGCTCCAGCAGGATGCCCGACAGCGGGATGGCGAACTCGCGGGCCTGCTCGGCGACCAGGAAGCGGAAGTCCTCGTTGGTGATGACGAGCGGGGCCTCGTAGAGCGCCTTGTCGCCAACGCGTTCGAGGGTTGCCTGGAACAGCGTCCGGTCGCCGATGAACTGGATGAACTGCTTGGGCGCGCTGGCGCGCGACAGCGGCCACAGCCGCGTTCCCTTGCCGCCGGCCATGATGACGGGAATGATCCTGGTATTCATAGAAGCGCTCTCCGGTTCGTTGGTGCTCGGCAAGGGGTCATCGCCGGGTCTCCGCAGCCCAGGCCCCGATCAGCCCAAGACCCTGCGCCAGCAAGGATCGATGGCGCGCCATGCACGACTGGCCGACTTGGTGATGCAGGCGGGTGCGGGAGATGATCATCGATAATGTTGTTCAATGTTCAAGTGAGGTGCAAGGCCGCAGGAGAAAAAATGTTCATATGCCAAGGCCATGGCGAATTTTCCACGAGTTTACTCGTGTTGTGATGTGGCGATATGCAATGTTGTTCAGCATTGTTCATTTCCGTGCCCAATAAGACAAGATATATATTTTATTACATACAGCTAAATAACAGATCGCAATTCCTGTAAGAACCAACATTTAAGCACGTGTGTGCTATTTTACGATGTTAACAATATGTATCGTAAAGTAGAGACGAGAAATTTATTATGTTGTAAGTGAGGATTGTTATTGGTAGATATGTTGTTGCGGTGCAACATAACAGTGCACGTGACGATGTGTCTTTCGCCGGTGTGGACGCTCCGTCGCGCAAGGTTGCCTCTGGTGCACAGCAAAGCTTGAAAGAGGATTTGGCATGGTGCCGTTGCATGATCTGCACGTCGTAATCGTCAATTTCCGCACCACCGCCCTGACAATTCGGTGCGTCGAGTCCATTCTTGCCCAGGGTGTTGCGGACGCGAGCCGGATCACCATTGTCGAGAACTGTTCAGGAGACTCTTCTTATGAGGAACTGCAGTTGGCCTTGCCGGGGATTGCAGTCCGTCAGGCGCCGTCCAACGGAGGCTTCGGGGCAGGGGTCAATTTCGGGTCCGATGGAGTTCGGGAACGCTATCTCCTCATCCTTAATCCCGACACCTATTTCGTAGACGACAGTGTCGCGCCTGTGATCGACCATCTGGACAGCCATCCTGACGTGGGAGTGGTGGGTCTGGACCTTGTCAATCCGGATGGCAGTCGCCAGTATTCCGCACGTCGTTTCTATTCGGCGCTGGATATTTTTGCCCGCCGCAGCAAAATCTTGTCACCGCTGATGCCACGAAGGATAGAGAGGCATCTCATGAAAGATGCCTATCGGGACAACAAGCCCTTTGATGCGGAATGGGTGATGGGCACGGGCTTCGTCATTCGCACCGACCTCCTGAAGGAGATGGGGGGCATGGATCCCGACTATTTCCTTTACATGGAGGATGTGGATCTCTGCGCGCGCGTCTGGTGCAAGGGCTACAGGGTTCAGTGTCTGCCGGGCGCGCAACTCGTCCATGACCATCAGCGTTCCAGTGCCGCGAGCCCCTTCAGCTTTGCCGGTAAGATGCATCTGAAGAGCCTTCTGAAATTTGCGCGCAAATTCACGCTGCCGCTCGTCAGGCCACCGGGGACTGCAAAGATCGTGCAGAGCTTCGCCGGACAGTCCTGAAGGAAGACAGCCGCCGCTCGCAGGCCAGCAACCGCAGGCCTCTCGGCATTCTCAACGGCACCCCGTCCCTTCCAGATGAGCGTTCTCGATCGCGGCCGCCGGCGAGGATAGCGCGGCGATCCTGTCCACCAGGATTGTCGAGCCTTCTGGTCCGGGGAGGGGCTGCACGTAGACGCTTTGCGCGTGGTCGGTAGAGTAGGAGAACGGGCCGCCTGGTATTTCATACCATCGGTAGGTCGCCTTCTCTGAACGGGCATGCGCTCGCACCGTGTTGTAGCAGTCCATCGGCGGGGCCGAGCCGATCTTCGCCACGTCCTGGTTCGGCACCGAGCCTTCCGTTCGCAGGGCGACGTAGAGCCACCATCTCCCCGTCGGCGGAAGCTTGTCCAGCTTGAGCTGCATGTTCCATCCGTTCGAGCGCCGGTCGAGCGCAACCGCCGCACCGTCCGAGGCCGCCGGATCTGCGGTGATTGCACTGAGATTGCCGGCGAAACGCTGGAAGGACATGTCCTGTATGTCCTTCCATTCGGCGGCACCCAGGGCGATGTCCGGCCTCGACGCAGCCTTGCGGCGGATATTCATCAGCGCCATCAATTCGTCCAGCCGCCCACCCTGGATATATTGGCGGACCTTCCGCGACTTCGACGTACTCCAGAAGCGTTCCCATCGTTCCGCACGGGTCGCGAGGACGCTGAAACCCACAGCCTCGCTTAACGCTTCGTATTCCGCTTCCCTGAGAAGGATGACATAGTCCACGGGCATGCGGGCCGAACGCACCCGCTCCAGGTAAGGTGTGCCGGCCGCCGCCTGTTCCGCCTTGTCGAACAACGCCTCGGAGACGCGGACGAACTCCGCGTCGAACATTGCCATGTCGACGGTCGTCTTTTCGGCCAAGACATCGTCGCTTGCGGCGAGCTTGGTATAAAGCAAACGGATATAGTCGCGCACATGAATGGAGGCGGGACCATAATACCTGTCGCAGAACTCATCGATCAGCGCCTGCGGGTCCTGCGCCGGATCCCATAGAAGCCGGCTGATGACCCAGGCACGCAGCGCGTCGAATTCGGCGCCTGGCGTATCGAACGCGCCTTCGGCCATGTAGCCCTCCACATGGGGAAGGCTCGCAAGCCAGCGGATGGAGTTGCCGATCGCAACGATATTCGGCGTCGGCTGGATGAAACCCGCAAAGTTGGTGACGTGGTCCCACACGAGCACGTGTTTCGCGATTGCGTTCCATCCGGCCAGATCCTGCCCCAGCTTCGCATTGGCCGGACCATTGAGCGGATCGCGGTAATTGACGTGGATCGTCATGGGGTAGACCAGGATGTGATCGGGCACCCGCATGCCTTCGGGTGGCGTGAAGCTCCAGTGATAGGCATTGAAGGCAAGCCGCGCGCCCGGCAGGACGGCGCGCACCTTTTCGGCCACGTCGATCATCATGTCGAGCCTCGGAGCGGACGGATGGCCGCCATGGCGCGCGGCAAACGCCGCGCTTTCCCGGTCCATGTCCCATCCCCAATCCATGTCATGGATCGCAAACCAGACCCGGCGGTAGTCTGGAAGCTTCTGCAGCCTGGCGGTGACGACCCGCGCCATTTCAGCCCGCATTGCCGGGTTCATCATCGCCAGCTGGCCGCCGGCATACCAGTCCGGATGCTTTGCCCGGTAGACCTCCGGTGGCAGCAGCTCGTAGAAGTTGGCGATCAGGCCCTTTGCTGCCCAGCTTCTGTTCCAGTTGTCGATCGCCGGCGGCGAGGGAAGGTAGGAGGGACCATGCGACTCTCCGTTCATCAGATTGCGCTGGCGCCACGGCTTGTCGTCGGCGCTGGCGCTCAGCATCTCGCGGAAGGAGAAGCGCGGTACCTGACGCTCGTTCTGGGGTGGCAAGGCGAGATCCGGAACGGCCGGAATGAAGGTAGCGCCCGGCGCCAGCCAGCGGATGCCGAGCCTGCGGTCCAGAAACCAGTTGACGCCGTACATGGTGCCCCTTGGGGTTTCCCCGGCGATAAAGATATGGGGACCGAAGGAGCGGATCAGGAACCCGTCTTCGCCGAGCCCTGCGAATTCGCCGGCCGCAAACAGGCGCTCTGCCAGCCGGTTGCGACGGCCGACGACCATGAGCGGCTCCTCCGCCATGGCGAGATCATCCGAAAGCCCGGGGACGACAGTATCGGCACCGGCAACCCTCGCCGAGAAATCGGCAAGATCGGCAGCCGCCTTTACCGTGACCAGATCCTCGTCGCGTCCGACATGGACGCGCATCGCCAGCTTGCCGCCGCCGATCACCGCATGATCTGCGGGCGGCTCGGTACCGCGTGCGATCTGTCGTGCAAGCCGTGCTGCATTGTCGCCGGGCGGAAGGGGCTCGAAGAAACGCTCGGCGATCAGCGACAGCCGCAAGGCGTCTGCGGGTTCCGTCGCGGGATCGTCGGTCTCGGCCAGCGAGACATCTGCATAGTGGGCGATCCCGGCCGTGCAATTCCTCTTCCGCAGATAAAGGA
>JAEYTV010000181.1 GCA_023433855.1 Pseudomonadota bacterium
CCCCAGCCGAACGTGTCGTAGGGCCGGTTTCGCTCGATCACGGAAATCGAGTGTTCGGGATGAAACTTCTTCATCAGGAGAGCAAAATAAAGGCCCGCGGGACCCCCACCGATACAGACGATGCGCATATGAAACGCTCCTGACGTTCCCGTTAAGTATTTTAAGTTTAAACTATATGGCGGAAGCGGCAGGGGTCAAGCGCATATTTGCCCGCTGCACTCGGACTCGCTGACGAAGCGGTGGCCGATGAACTGAAAGGCGGGCAAACCGATGCCGAGCCTGATCTGCGGCGTTGCTGCCCGCTAGACCTTTGACAATTAAAATAACCACTTCTAGGTTGCGCCATCGCAAGAGGCTGCAGGCATATGGCTCAAATTGAAACGCTCAATGTAGATCTGGAAGTCATTGCGGATGGGACCCAGGGCCGCTCTAAGCCGGAATTGCGGCTGTGGTTGAGGATGCTGTCAACGACGAAGCTGATTTCGCAGGAGATCCGCAGACGCCTTCGAAGCGAGTTCGGGGCGACCTTGCCGCAGTTCGATCTGATGGCACAGCTCTACCGGGAGCCGGACGGCCTGCGACTTGGAGAACTTTCCAAGCGCACCATGGTCACCAATGGCAACGTGACGGGATTGGTGGAACGGTTGGAAGCTGACGGCTACGTGCAGCGGCTTACTCCTGAAGGAGACCGCCGAGTCACGGTCGCGAAGCTCACGGAGGCAGGAACAAGGCTTTTTGCCGCCATGGCGGCCGCCCACGAGGGGTGGCTTCGCGACATGATGGCGGACGTCGACCCGCAGGTCATCACGTCATTGTGGGCCGAGATCGGCGCGGTAAAATCCTCGGCCAGCAACCATCGTTCGGGATTTTCGTCGGATTAGCTTCACGCGGTCGGTTCCTCTCCGCGCCTCCCCCGCCTTATCCTCTCATTCGACTGTCAGGACGATCTTGCCCTGAAGATGGCCGGCTGCCGCACGCTCGTGTGCTCGTCGCGCCTCGGCAAGCGGAAAAGTGCTGTCTATGACCACGCGTATCTCTCCACTGTCGAGGAGCCGGCCGACCTGCTCCAACTGAGCGCCGCTCGAGCGGACCTGCGTTGCGGAGACAGTGATCCCCAGCGTCTCTGCCTCCTCGGCATCGGCAAAGCCCAAGGGGTAGACCGGAAACAATGCACCACCGGGCTTTAATGTACGCAGGAAGCGACCGGCGGTCGGGCCGCCGAGAGCATCGACGACAAGATCGATGCCGCGAACCACATCCTCGGGCCGCGTTCTGGTATAGTCGATGAAGTCGTCGGCACCGAGCTCGCGCAAGAGGGCTTCGTGTTTGCCCGACGCAACAGCGATAACGCGCGCGCCTTTCAGTTTAGCGACCTGCACGGCGAAATGCCCGACGCCGCCCGCCGCTCCGTTCACCAGTACGGTCCGGCCCACGAGCGGGACCGGATCATGTCTGCGGGGCTGCAGGGGATTGGGTTCGTCGTGCCCAAGCTCGACCAGGAACTGCCAGGCTGTCAGCAGGGACATGGGGGCAGCCGCGGCGCGGATATCGTCGATCGCTGCCGGCTTGTGAGCAAGATCCCCAGCCGGAACGCTGACATATTCGGCATAGGCCCTGCTTTGCCCGATGCTAAAAAAGCGCACCATGGAATAGACCTCGTCACCGACCGAAAATCCCTCGACGCCGGGTCCTACCTCGTCGACAACACCCGAGATGTCTGTGCCCAGGATGAGAGGAAAGTCCACCTGCGGCTGCCATTCGGGGGGCAAGGTCTTGTATCCCTCGCGCAGATACCAATCGGGAGGATTGATTCCTATCGCTCGAACTCGGACAAGGACGTCACCGGGCCCCACTTCTGGTCGCGGCGCATCCTCGTAGCGCAGCACTTCCGGTCCGCCGAATTCGTGAATCTGGATCGCCTTCATCGTCTTGCTGGACATACCGGTCTCCATTGGGGATGATCGCCCCGTCTAGTTGGAGCGGTGCCCCGCTTAAATGGAGCAGTGCTCCAATAATAAGTGGAGCGGCGCTCCGATTGTCAAGAGGTACGATGAGAGCAGACGCAAAAAAGAACTACGATCACATCCTGGCCGTGGCTCGCGACATGCTCACCGCGGGCGGCGCGAAGGCGTCCCTCAGGGACATTGCGCGGAAAGCGGGTGTGGGAGATGGAACGCTGCACCGCCACTTCCCGACGAGGGAGGCTCTCCTGGAGGCTCTCCTCCGCGCGAATTTTGACGTGCTTGCGAAGCGCGCGGGCGACCTGGAAGCGATGGACAATGCCGCAGCAGCTCTCGTGACGTGGATCCGTGAAGCGGTTGCAGTGACGCACGATTTCAGCGGCGTCATCGCTCCGATGGTGGCCGCGATTGCCGATGAGACCTCGGCGCTTCATGGGTCCTGCGTCAGCCTCAAGACTGCAGGCGGGCGGCTTCTCCAGCGTGCTCAGGCAGAAGGTCTGGCCCGACGTGACATGGACGGCAACGATCTCTTCGCGCTGATCAGTGCTCTGGCCTGGCTGGCG
>JAEYTV010000213.1 GCA_023433855.1 Pseudomonadota bacterium
TTCCTGGAGAGGTTCGCCGCGGACCTACTTGCGACATCCCCGGCCAACCTCCTTTCGCGGGGGAAATCAGACGAGCTAGCCTCAAGCTCGCCAGCCCCTGCATTATTGACCAAAGGCAAAGCAAACGATGTTCCCGCAATGCATCGTCAGGGATGCAGAAGTTATACACCAGCCAACTACGGAGTTCGCCGAATGCTGCGTTGGCGGCAGATTGTAGTTTGGGATGCTCGCCTTTGAGTTGCTGATCAAACATGAGGTTCCCCAGGCCGCGATTGCTGACGGCGAAGCCGACGTAACGCTCAACGACCACTCCGAATGAATCCGCGGGGCTGACGTCGGCATTGTGAAGTGGCAGCAAGAGCACAACCCTCTCGAAGCCGACCCCTGCCGCCGCTGCCAGCAGCCCCCCGGCAAATCGCCGTGGTGGTAAGCTCCCGCCCTAGCCCGACGCGCAACTGCAGTCCTCATCCTCCTCTTTCAAGCCAAGCGGCGGTGTAGACGCACCACGCACAGCGAATGTTGGAAAATATTGTTGGCAACAATGTGGTCGTTGTCAATATCGCTTCTTGTTGCTATTTGTGTCGGATGAGTAGAATCAAAACCGGCGCTAGCGAGCGCAAGTATCACCACGGCGACCTCCGGCAGGCTCTGATCGACGCCGGTGTAGCCATCGTGAGCGAAGAGCAGAATTGGAACTTTTCACTACGAGAGGTGGCGCGACGTGCCGGCGTGTCGCACAATGCGCCATACAATCACTTCGCGGAAAAACGTGACCTGCTGGATGCAGTTGCAGCTGTCGGCTTCGAAACGCTGAGGCAGGACATGAGCAACGCTATGGAGGGTACCGCAGACGCGGCAGTAGCGATGCTTGCAATTGCGCGTGCTTACGTTGCATTTGCAGCAGGTAATCCCGCTCTCTACCGGCTTATGTTTGGACCCGAACTCGCCGGGCCGGATGGGGTGCGGCCAGAATTAGCAGAGACGTCCGGCGCTGGTGCCAAAGCCATCCTACAGAGTGTTGTAGCACGCGGCGTTAAGGACGGCTCGTTTGCTGTGGGGAACGACAGGGAGTTGTCGAGTGCGTTAGCCGTGTTATCGGCGTGGTCGGCCGTTCATGGTCTTTCGATGCTAATTATTGATGGCAAGACCGATGCAGCGCTTGAGCCAACGGTGCTTGTGGAGGGAGTCATGACGTATTTCGTGGAGGGCTTGCATCGCCGATGACACGGTGCGCTCAAGTTGCGACTGCTTAACCGACATCTGTGTTGGCGGCGCGCAGCGGAAGACATCAGTCAGCGCATACCCGCCGTTGTCTTCGCCTTGAGGGGATGTGAACCCGCGGCCCGTTGTTGCGATCTTGAAATCGGCAGGAACTTCACCAGCCCTATAGGGGATTAGCCTCGATCGGAAAAGCAAGGCCCGCTTTCACGCGATCCATCACCACCATGGTCTTAAACCCCTTGATGTCGTGGTTTTCGTAGAAGAACCGGCGGGTGAAGGCCTCATAGTCCTCCATGTCCCTTGCTGTAATGACGAGAATGAAGTCTGCATCGCCCGTGACATAATAGCCGATCATCACTTCCTTCGTGGCGCGGATCGCGGCCTTGAACCGATCGACGATATCCGCCCGTTCGCGTTCAAGGGAGACGAGGACGATCATCGTAATGCCGCGCCCGGCAGCCTTGGGCGAAACGATGGATACGTCTGCCTCGATCACGCCTTCCTCACGCAACCGCTTCAATCGACGCTGACAGGCGGTGGGTGAAAGATGAACGATCCGCGCCAGCTCTTCCGACGTTAGTCGATTGTTCTTTTGAACGGCTTCAAGAAGGGCCCGGTCGGCCTTATCGAGTGCGATCATGCAGTTTTCCTGCGTTTGGATAAAGAATGAAACGAATTCCTGCATCTTCTGCCCCGGCGACGCAGTCTGTCGATCATCGTCCCAGACTAGACTGATGTAAACCCATTGGAGGCCCCATGGAAGGCATTGCTACCGCTACCCTGAAAAAGCTGCACCGACCGGATCTGCTCGAGAGCCGCGCCTTCTTGAACGGTGAGTGGATAGAGCGCCGCGAATGCCTGTGCGTCATCGATCCAGCAACACAGGAATACCTCGGCGAGGTCGCAGCATGCTCGCTGGAGGATGCGGATGCCGCGGTGGAAACCGCAAAACGCGCTTTCCTCGACTGGCGCGACAGGCTGCCGGCTGCACGTGGGGAGATCCTGCGGACCTGGGCCAGGCTGATGCGGGAGAACGCGCAGGACCTCGCCGTCATCATGACCTCCGAACAGGGCAAGCCGCTAGCGGAATCGGCGGGTGAGATTTCCTATGCGGCCAATTTCCTCGACTGGTTTGCCGCCGAAGGCGAGCGTGCCTACGGCGAGACCATGCCCAGTCATCTGCCCGGCAGCCGCCTTTCGGTGCAGATGCAGCCTCTCGGCGTCACCGTCGCCATCACGCCATGGAATTTCCCCGCCGCGATGATCACCCGCAAGGCCGGCGCCGCTCTCGCGGCCGGCTGCACGATGATCGTCAAGCCCGCGCCGGAAACGCCGCTGTCAGCGCTGGCGCTGGCGAAACTTACCGAAGAAGCCGGCATGCCGGCTGGTGTCTTCCAGGTCATCACCGGTGAAGCCGCTCCGCTTGCCCGTCGCCTTCTGGAAAACACCGAAGTGCGGGCATTCTCCTTTACCGGTTCCACTGAGGTCGGACGTATCCTCCTGATGCAGTCTGCTTCGACCGTGAAGAAAGCGTCGCTCGAGCTCGGTGGCCATGCGCCTTTCATCCTCTTCGATGATGTCGATCTCGCCAAATCTGTGAAGGACTGCATCGGCGCAAAGTTCGCGACCTCCGGCCAGGATTGCCTTGCGGCTAATCGCATCTACGTTCAGCGCCGCGTCTACGATCGCTTTGTTGATCAGTTCGCCCGGGCGACCGCGCAACTCAGCGTCGGCCACGGCCTTGAGCCTGGCACGGACATTGGCCCAATGACGCGCCCTTCGGTGGCGGAAAAATGCCGCCAGCAGATCGCACAAGCCGTTTCGGCCAACGCCCGGCTCGTTTATGGCGGACAGGACAGCCCGCTGGGCGGCAATTTCGTCACACCGACCGTGCTCGCAGACGTTACCGACGACATGCTGATCACGCAGGAGGAAACCTTTGGCCCGGTTGCCGCCATCCTGCCCTTCGATGACGAAGCGGAGGTGCTGACGCGCGCCAACGCTACGGAGATGGGCCTTGCCGCCTACCTCTACACCAATGACCTCAGCCGGGCGATGCGCCTGACCGAGCGGCTGGAATACGGCATGGTCGCCGTCAACACCCCAAAATTCACCGGGGCGCCAATCCCCTTCGGCGGCTGGAAGCAGTCCGGCCTTGGACGCGAAGGCTCCCGCCACGGCCTCCTTGAATATCTCGAAGCAAAATACGTCTGCTTCGGCAACCTTGCTGCATGAAAGGACCCACACCCATGACCATCAACCTCGACCAGATCGCCCGAATGGACCGCGACTCGGTCCTGCACCCCTTCACGCAGCTCCAGGACTATGCCTCGGGCAAGATGGGCGACCCGACGATCGTCGAGACCGGCAAGGGCATCCGCATTCAGGATGCGCGTGGGAAGGAACTGATCGACGGGTTCGCAGGACTCTACTGCGTCAATGTCGGCTATGGCCGCACCGAAGTGGCGGAAGCCATTTCCCGCCAAGCTTATCGGCTGGCCTACTACCACTCTTATGCAGCGCATACGACGGACGAATTGGCGATCCTTTCCGATCGTCTCGTGAAGATGGCGCCCGGCAGGATGAGCAAGGTGTTCTATGGAATGTCAGGCTCGGATGCGAACGAGACACAGGCAAAGCTCGTCTGGTACTACAGCAACCTGCGCGGCAAGCCGAACAAGAAGAAGATCATCTCGCGCGAGCGCGGCAATCACGGCTGCAGCGTCGTTTCCGGCTCGATGACCGGGATGAGCTTCTACCACGACCACATGGACCTTCCGCGCCCGGGCATTCTCCATACCGGAGCGCCACATCACTACTGGGGCGCGGAAGCAGGCGAAACGGAACAGGAATTTTCCCAGCGCCGGGCGGGCGAACTCGAGGGCCTGATCCTGCACGAGGATCCGGACACGATCGGCGCCTTTATTGCAGAGCCGGTTCTCGGCACCGGAGGCATCACGCCACCGCCGCAGGGTTACTGGGAGGCCGTGCAGGAGGTCCTCAGGAAGTACGACATCCTGCTCATCGCCGATGAAGTGATTACCGGATTCGGCCGCACAGGCTCGATGTTCGGCTCGCAACACTATGGCATTGAGCCGGATCTGATCACCGTCGCGAAAGGCCTGACCTCCGCCTACTTCCCACTGTCTGGCGCAATTGTAGGGGAGAAGGTCTACAAGGTGATGGAAGAAGGGGCCGATCGCGTGGGCGCCTTCTCTCATGGTTATACCTATTCCAGCCACCCGATCGGCGCGGCTGCGGCAAACGCTGTCCTCGACATCGTCGAGAAGGAAGACCTGCCAGGCAATGCGCGCGCCGTCGGCACCTATTTCCAGCAGCAGTTGAAAGCGAAATTCGCTCAGCTTCCCATCGTCGGTGAAGTGCGCGGCGTCGGGCTGATGGGCGCGATCGAGTTTGTCGCAGATCGCGAGAAGAAGACGCGCTTCAAGCCGAACCTCACCGTCGGCGCCAAGGTATCGAAAGCGGCGCGTGAGCGTGGTCTGATCGCCCGTGCCATGCCACATGGGGACATTCTCGGCTTTGCTCCGCCGCTGGTGACCACGAAGGCCGAGGTCGATGAGATCGTCTCGATCGCCGAAGCAGCAGTGCAGTCTGTCATGGACGATCTCGTCCGCGCCGGGGAAACTATCTGATATGTTGACGGCGGGCGGGTTCGCCGCCCGCC
>JAEYTV010000313.1 GCA_023433855.1 Pseudomonadota bacterium
GGTGCGGATCGTCTGCTCGTTTCCGGCCACCTGGCCGCGACCCGAACCAAGCTCGACGTTGGTGCCCCGGATCTGCTGGTTCACGTCGGCCGCGGTTATGCCATAGGCGTCAAGCTTCGCCGGGTTGAGCGAAACACGGACTTCCCGGTCCGCCCCGCCGTAGCGGTCGATCCGGCCGATCCCCGGCTCACCCTGCAGTGCCCGCTTGATGGTGTCGTCGACGAACCAGGACAGTTCCTCAAGCGTCATGTTGGGCGAGGAGACGGCGAAGGTCTGGATCGCCTGTCCCTCGACATCCACCTTGGTAACGACCGGCTCCTCGATGCCGGCCGGCAGGTTGCTGCGGATCTTGTCGATTGCGTCCTTGGTGTCCTGAACAGCCTCTTCCGTCGGCTTCTCGATGCGGAACATCACCACCGTCTGCGACTGTCCGTCGGTCACGGTGGACTGGATCTCGTCGATGCCGCTGATGGAGGCGACGGCATCTTCGATTTCTTTCGTCACCTGCATTTCCAGTTCGGCCGGCGAGGCACCGTTCTGAACCACGGTGACCGAAACCACCGGAACGTCGATATTCGGGAAGCGGGTGATCGGCAGCGTAAAGAAGGACTGCATGCCGAGATACAGCAGCAGTGCGAAGCCGAGCAGCGGCGCGATCGGGTTGCGGATTGACCAAGCGGAAAAATTCATGACCCAACCTCAGTTCGCGAAAGCTGCAGGCTCGGACGGCACAGGGGCGATCCTGTCGCCATCCCGCACGAACGCGCCAGCCTTCGCCACGACGATGTCGCCGGCCTCGAGGCCACTGACCACCTGAACGAAGGCACCATCCTGGATGCCGGTCTCGATCTTCACCTGCTTGACGACGTTGTCCTCGACCTTGCGGGCGCTGGAACCTTCCCGGTCCGTCAGAACAGCGGAGAGAGGAAGTGCAAGTGCATCGGTTTCCGTCACGATGATCTCCGCGCTTGCATACATGCCAGCCCGCGCCCGGTTCTCATCGTTTATGACGATGTGGACCGCGCCGAGCCGCGAACTGGCGTCGACGGTGGGTGACACGAGGCGGACCTTACCCTCGATCTTGGTCCTGCTGCCGGCAATGGTTATCAGCGCCTTCTGGTCGACCTTGACCTTCTGGATGTCGCTTTCCGAGATATCTGCCACGAGTTCGATGGCGCCGTCCCGGATCACTGAGAAAAGCGGTTCGCCCGCGCCCGTCGCTATGGCGCCGACCTTGGCGTTCCGAACCGAGACGACACCTGCAACGGGAGTCTTGATGCCCGTGCGGGCGAGCCTGAGGTCGATATCGTCGATCTGCGCGACCACCACCTGAACATCGGATTCGGCTACCGCAAC
The DNA here is from genome assembly GCA_023433855.1 of Pseudomonadota bacterium. Lineage (GTDB taxonomy): Bacteria > Pseudomonadota > Alphaproteobacteria > Rhizobiales > Rhizobiaceae > Neorhizobium. The sequence continues at coordinate 1,357 of JAEYTV010000313.1, forward strand.
GGCTTGCTTGGCGGCGTTCAGCCGGGCTTGCGATACCTGCACCTGCGCCTCGGCCTGCTCGAGCTGCGAGACAGTGCTGGTGCCGCTCTGGCTCAAACGCTTGGTGCGGTCGCGCTGGCGCAATGTGTCGTCCAGCGTGGCCTGCGCCTCGATCACCTGAGCCTGCGTTTGGGCAACGGCCGCCTCTGCCTTGGCCTTGTTGGCCTCGAGCCTGCTCTTTTCGAGAAGGAGCGCATCATCGTTGAGGGTCGCCAGCACGCTGTCGGCGGCCACTTCGTCGCCGACGTCGGCGTTCAGCGTCTTGATCGACAGGCCATCCACCAGAGGCTGGACGTAGACTTCCTGCGATGCCTTGATGGTGCCGGTGGCAACGACGCGATCAACGAGAGGCCTCGTCACGGCTTCGGTAACCACGATCGACGGCAATGTGGGCTGCGCGCCGGCTGAGGGGGCGGGCTCCTCGGCGAAGGTCGCCCTCGGGCCGAGCATCAGGATGAGAGCCGAAAGAACGGCAGTCTTCGGGAACTTGCGAAACATGCGGCTTTGTCCGACCTGTAAGGGGCAATATTTCGCTGGCGCCTCGCCGGGTGTCGTCACGCCCCCCTCTGCGCACGATCCTGGAACAAAGTGGGGGCCGTGCAAAACCGTTGCAACCCCGGAAGCGAAAGATTCATCAAGGCCGTATTTCTACGTGTTCTGCCCGCGCAAATCAATGCAGACTGATTATGGGCCGGATGACTTTTGGTTATGTTTTGTGTCGGGGTGTTGCAGAGCGCCCCGTTCCAGGGGCGTTCTGCTGGGCACCTTCCGGCTCACTGCTTGAGGGCAGCGTCGGTGATCTCGCTCGTATGAGCGCCTTCGGGCATCTTGCTGATAATCTTCTGGTCGAGGAGCGCCTTGACGGTGCGGTCATAGGTGGCCATGTCCAGCTTGCCGTCTCCGATCAGCTTGGCAACCTCGCCCATCATCCGGCTCTGGTGGTTTTCGTCCTGGCCGCCATTCTCCATGACGATTTCGGCGGCCTCCTCCGGGTTGTCCGTGGCGTATTTCCATCCCTTCATGGATGCACGGACAAACTTGACCATGTTTTCCTTGAAAGCCGGATCCTTCAGCTTGTCTTCAAGCACGTAGAGCCCGTCCTCCAGAAGATCGTTGCTCATTTCCGTGTAGTTGAAGACGGTGAGATCTTCGGGTTTGAAGCCTGCGTCGATTGCCTGCCAGTACTCGTTATATGTCATGACGGAGATGCAGTCGGCCTGTTTCTGGACCAGCGGCTGCACGTCAAAGCTCTGCTTGAGGACGGTAACACCGTCCGGGCCGCCTTCAGTGGAAAGGCCGAGCTTGTTCATCCAGGCGAAGAACGGGTATTCATTGCCGAAGAACCAGACGCCCAGCGTGTGTCCCTTGAA
>JAEYTV010000326.1 GCA_023433855.1 Pseudomonadota bacterium
GTCATGATGCCGCCGGTGCCCCAACTGGTGGAAAGGGTCGGCGCATGAATACGTTCATAAAATGTGGGCAATCGGAGGAAGCCGATGGCCCCAATGAGGGCCAGTGCGGCACCGATCAGCAGGAATGCGGAGATGATGACCGCCGCCCAGACCGGAATATCTGCAACGGAGTAGCTCATTCGATTACCTCGCCCCGCATCAGGAACTTCGCAAGCGCTACTGACGCAACGAAGCCGAGAAGCCCGATCACCAAGGATGCCTCGAAATAGACCGTACGACCGGTGCCGATGCCGAAGGTCGCGAGCAGCAGCATCGAATTGACGTAGAGCGCGTCCAGTCCGATGATTCGATCTTGGGCACGCGGGCCGTAGAACATGCGTACAGACGCTATCGCCATCGCGATCACCAACATCAGTTGAGCAATGCTGATTGCGGTGAATAAAATGATCGCGCTCATGCGAAGATCTCCATCAGCAGTTGTTCATAGCGATTCTTGATCTGACTCCGCCATTCATCTTCGTCAATCAGGTCAAAGACGTGGATCAGCACGGAACTGCGCTGCGAATCGTACTCGAGCCAGGCTGAGCCGGGAGTGCTGGTGATGATCACGGCCAGAATAGCCAAGGCTGTGGGATCACGCAGTTCAAGCGGAATATTGATGAACGAGGAGCGGTGCCCCTCGCGTCTCCCGCAGAGAATGACAGAACTCACGGCCAGGTTGGAGCGGATGATGTCCACCATCACCAATCCGATGAGCTTGGGGAGGAGGTACCACTTAGCCAGCCTCGGCTTGTCAGGCCGCAAGGCAGCCATACCCCAGGAGGCGAAGGTAGCCACTACGGCGCCCAGCAGCAGGTGTCCCAGAGTAAAGCCGTTGAGAAGCAACCACATGACCAGGAGCGCAAGGGTCAGGAGCGGGTAGGGAAACATCGTCAGCGTCCCTCGTTGGCGTCGGGGCCATCGGGCTCGCCCGGCAAGGGAACAGCACGACCCACTGCCTGACTATATGCGCCAGGCGCGATCGCACGGATCGTCGCTTCGGTGAAAGCGAGAGCCGGGCCTGCCTTGATGGTGAGCGCTGCCGTCAAGGCCAGGATCAGCATGACCGGAACCACCTCCATGACCAGGACACGAGGAACCGTTCCTTCAAGCGAACTCCAGAAGGTTCGGATACCCGCGCGTGTCAGGGCGATCAGGGTTGCCAATCCACCCAGGATGATGAGAGCAACCAGCGCCAGGGCAGACCGCGACGGAGGCACGCCAATGGAACCGGTGCCAATCAAGGCGGAGAGCATCGCGAATTTTGCGACGAAACCTGAAAGGGGAGGGAGGCCGGAAAGAAGGATGGCGCAGGCGGCGAAACAGATCCCGAGCATGGCAAGCGTCGCAGGCATTGTCGCGCCCTGAACCTCCTCCGGAACGTCGTCATCCGCATCGCCGTACAGTTCCATGGTGACGGCCAGAACCGAAGCGCCGGCATCCTGGCCTCTTTCCACCAGTTCCACCAGGAGGAAGAAGGCGCCAAGTGTCAGGGTGGAACTCAACAGATAGAGAAGGGCTCCTGAGGTGGCGGCCGAATCACTCAGGCCGATCACGGAAAGAAGAGTGCCAGACGAAACCAGAACGGAGTAGGCGCCAATTCGCCCCAGCGCCTGCGAGGCGAGAACGCCGATCGTCCCGAAGGCAAGCGTGGCCATGCCGCCATAGAGGAGTACCTGCGAGCCGAAGCCGGCAGAGGGACCTTCCGAAAACAACAGGATCGTCAGGCGCAGGATGATGTAGATTCCGACCTTGCTCATCAGCGTCAAGATTGCTGCGACCGGAGGCGCTGCGACGCTGTAAGCACTGGGAAGCCAGAAGCAGAGCGGCCACATACCCGCCTTGACGAGGAAGGCGATGCCAAGCACGGCCGCGCCAGCTTCCATCAGCATCCGCCGGTCCGGCTCGATCGTGGGGATTCGTTGCGCTAGATCAGCCATGTTGAGCGTGCCGGCGGTGCCGTAAATCAGGCTGACGCCGATCAGGAAGAGCAGCGCAGCTGCCAGGTTCACGACGATGTAGTGCATGCCCGCCTTGACGCGCAGCGGGCCAGATCCGTGGAGAATAAGGCCATAGGAAGCGGCAAGCATCACCTCGAAGAAGACGAACAGATTGAACAGGTCGCCGGTGAGGAACGCTCCGTTCAATCCCATCAGCAGGAACTGGTAGAGGCTGTGAAAATGCGCCCCCGCCGAGTGCCAGCGGGCGAGGGCGAATGTCAGCACGGGTACGGCAAGGATCGCGGTCAGGGCAACCATCAACGCCGAAAGGCGATCAAGCACAAGCGCGATGCCGAAGGGCACCGCCCAGTTGCCGACGAGATAAACGCCTTGGAAGCCCGGTTCGCTGGAAAGCCTTACAAGGAGAACCGCGACGGCGGCCAGCGCAATTGTCGCCGCCAGGCTGGCCATGGCCTTGGCGAAGCGGCGCCGATCCGGAATAAAGAGAAGGCAAGCCCCCGAGACAAGAGGGATCAGGATCGGCAGGATAACGAGGTGCTGCACCCATCCGCTCATCGTTGATCGCTCCTGCCGTCGACGTGGTCGCTTCCCGTGAGGCCGCGGGACGCCAGGAGAACCACCAGAAAGAGCGCTGTGGTGGCAAAGCCGATGACGATCGCCGTGAGCACCAGTGCCTGCGGCACAGGATCGGTCAGACCGGCAACATCAACAGATTCGCCGAGAAGGGGCGGCCTGTCGGATTTCACGCCCCCCACACCAAAGATGAACAGGTTGACGGCGTAAGACAGAAGGGAAAGTCCGACAATCACCTGATAGGTGCGCGGCCGGAGCATCAGCCACACGCCGCAAGCCGTCATCACGCCGATAGCAATCGATAACACTAGTTCCATCAGGCAGGTTCCTCTCTCGCTTCCTCGACGGTCCGTATCCGGTTGATGCGGATCGACTGGTGGGCAAGCGCTACGAGAATCAGAACCGTGGAACCGACGACGAGGAGGAAGACACCCAGGTCGAAGAGCATCGCTGTGGCTGCCGGCACCTTGCCGATCAGGGGCAGTTCGAGGTAGCGGGAATGCGAGGTCAGGAAGGGGTATCCGAGCAGCCACGCGCCGGTCCCGGTCGCCGCGGCCACCAGCAGACCTGATCCCATCCAACGAAGAGGCAGAATGCGAATGCGTTCCTCAGCCCATCTGGTGCCACCCGCCAGATACTGCAGCAGGAAGGCGATGGACATTGTCAGACCGGCGGAGAAACCACCGCCGGGCATGTCGTGGCCGCGGATGAAAATATAGATGGCCAACGTGATGACGACAGGGAACAGCCACTGCATGATGACCGATGGGACGAGGATGTAGTCCCGTACCGTGTCGCCCACACTGCGATCCGGTTGCTGTTCGTCGAACAAGGATTGGGCGCGCTGCTGTTCGGGCGGTGCCATGCTGTCTGCTGCCGGGCGGAAGCGTCGCAGGAGGGCGTAGACGGTCAACGCGACGATCCCGAGGACCGTGATTTCCCCGAACGTGTCGAAACCGCGGAAATCGACCAGAATGACATTGACCACATTGCGTCCGCCGCCCTGCGTATAGGCGTTTTGCAGGAAGAAGCTGGCGATCGCGTCCGGCACTGTCATCGTCATGACAGCATAGGCGATGAAGGCCATTCCAACCCCGCAAGCGGCAGCGAGCAGCAGGTCCCGGAAACGTCTGAACCTTGCGCGAAATGTCATTTCATCCTTCAACGCTTCCGTACGCTTCGGCAGCCATCGCAGGCCCAGCAGGATCAGAACGGTCGTGACGATCTCCACCAGCAATTGCGTGATCGCGAGGTCGGGAGCCGAAAGCCAGATGAAGGTGATGCAGACGATCAAGCCAACTCCGCCCAGCATCACCAGAGCCGCCAGCCGGTGGTACTTGGCAAGATAGGCAGTGCCGATCGCCAGACAGACTCCGATTCCCCAGACGCCCAGGAACGGAAGATCGACATTGGAAGGCGCGATCATACGCGGCTGGAAGCCGGCGGTGTAAAGTGGAAGCAGGGCGGCAAGGAAGCCTGTGAACGCGACCCAGCGGAGCTGTGGCTGGAGGTTCCTCGTGCCGAGGCGCGTCTCCAGCGTTCGTGCCCACCGCCACGAAACGGTTACCAGAACCCTCTCGAAGATGCGCTGGCCACGGAGATGGCGGAACCATGGAGGTCCATCTTCACAGCGCGAGAAGTAACCCTTGAAGACGACATAGATCGCGGTGCCAGCGGCCAGTGCGACAAAGCTCATCAACAGGGGAAGGTTGAAGCCATGCCAGACGGACAAGCTATACTGCGGCATGGCGTCACCCAGCACGCTGGAAGCTGCAACCCGGAGAAATGGCCCGATGGTCAGGTTGGGGACGATCCCCACGACGAGGCAGGCGACCACCAGGAATTCGATCGGGAAGCGCATCCAGTGTGATGGCTCATGCGGGTTCTGGATAGGAAGATCCGCCGGCAACCGCCCGAAGAAAACTGAATGGATGAAGCGGAGGGAATAGGCGACGCTGAAGGCACTCGCCAGCACCGCCACATACGGCAGAGCCGTATCGAGCCAGGATTGCGCATGCGTTTCAACTGCTTCCGCGAAGAACATCTCCTTGGACAGGAAGCCGTTTAGCAGCGGTACGCCAGCCATCGCGGCGCTGGCGATCATCGCCAAGCTTCCGGTGATCGGCAGGTGACGCCAGAGCCCACCGAGCCGACGCATGTCGCGCGTGCCGGTCTCATGGTCGATAATCCCGGCTGCCATGAACAGCGATGCCTTGAAGGTGGCATGATTGATCATGTGGAAGATAGCGGCGATGGTGGCAAGGGGACTTCCCAGGCTGAGCAGGGTGGTGATGAGGCCCAGGTGGCTGATGGTAGAATAGGCCAGCAGCCCCTTCAGGTCCTGCTGGAACATGGCGAAATAGGCTCCGAGAAGCAGCGTCAGCATGCCCGCCGAGCCAACCAGAATGAACCATTCGTATGTACCGGACAGTGCCGGTGACAAGCGGACGAGCAGGAAAACACCCGCCTTCACCATGGTTGCCGAATGCAGATAGGCAGATACAGGCGTTGGCGCTGCCATCGCATTGGGAAGCCAGAAATGAAACGGAAACTGCGCGCTCTTTGTGAAAGCACCAAGGAGGATGAGGACGAGGCTGGTGAGATAAAGAGGATGAGCCCTGATCTGGTCACCCGCCGCAAGGATAACGTCGAGGTCGTAGCTTCCGGCTATGTTGCCGAGGATCAACAATCCGGCCAGAAGGCAAAAGCCACCAGCCGCCGTAACGGTTAGCGCCATCCGCGCTCCGTCGCGAGCCGCCGGGCTCTGGTGCCAGTAGCTGATGAGGAGAAACGACGAGAGGCTTGTCAGTTCCCAGAAGACGGAGAGCAGGATGACGTTGCCCGAGACGACAATCCCCAGCATCGAGCCCATGAATGCCAGCAGGAAGGAAAAGAACCGAGGCACCGGATCGTCCTCGGACATATAATAGCGGGCATACAAGACGACCAGGACGCCAATGATGCTGACCAGCATGCAGAACATCCAGGCAAGGCCATCCATCCGCAGGGCGAAGTTGACGCCGAGTTGCGGCAACCACTCAACCTCGAAGCGGACCACGCCATCATTCTGAACCAGCGGATAGAGAGCCGCCGTTGACAGAGCAACGGTTGCCGATGTGAAACCAGCAACAGATGCAGGCAGGAGCCTCGAATTCGTCCGGAGCAGAAAGGCTGTAACAAGGCTTCCGACGAACGGGAGGGTTGGTATCACCAGGAGAAAGATCGACGCGGCACTTATCCCAATACTCTGTTCTCCGGATTCTGTTGTGATCGTCTCCGAGGGTTTCCTCGGAATGGTGGCGGCGCCAACCGTCAGGGGTGGACAATTGGCATCTCGCCCTTCTTGTACTATATGAGTCACATGGGACGTGCCACAAAAGATTTCACCCTGACGCCAGCTTTATGTCGAGCGGCGCGCGGACTGCTTGATTGGACGCAGGAGGATTTGGCCGCGCGCTCATCCGTATCCCGCAGCACGATCCGTGACTTCGAGGGTCGGCGGCATGGATTGCATCACTCGACAGCTGTTCAGATACTGCGCGCCCTGGAAGAGGGGGGTGTCGCTTTTGCGACTATCGACGGCCATGGGACGGGCGTATGTCCGGCCGCCAAGCAGTAGCCGGACAGGCGTCTTCCGGTTCGCCCCAGCGGGAACCTTCAGATAGAGGATTCAACGCAACCAAGAGGCCGTCGGCTGGTAATCGGGTGCCGGCCGCAGTCGTTCTTCCATGTCCTCTGTCCTGGAACTGCCGACACGTCTACACCCGACGGACGGTGTTCGAGAGGTGCCGCATCATCTCTCTGCTCCTCTGTGACGATATTGCGGTTCACTTACCGGGCATGTTCGGATATTTGCGCCTTCGCCGGTCTTTGTCAGTCCAGGATGCGGCAATAGGAGAAAAATTGTGAATGTTGATGAAAAGCTGGAACCCATTCTGACTGAAGTACTGAGGCGTAACGGTGGTGAACACGAGTTTCACCAAGCTGTCCGCGAGGTTCTCGAAAGCCTCGGGCGCGTGATCGCAAAGCATCCCCGTTACGCCGAAAATGCCCTCATCGAACGTATCTGCGAACCGGAGCGACAGATCATTTTTCGCGTTCCATGGGTGGATGACAAGGGGCAGGTGCAGATCAATCGGGGTTTCCGCGTCCAGTTCAATTCGGCTCTCGGCCCCTATAAAGGCGGCATCCGCTTCCATCCGTCGGTGAATGTCGGGATCATAAAGTTCCTGGGTTTTGAGCAGACGTTCAAGAACGCGCTCACCGGAATGCCGATCGGTGGCGGGAAGGGCGGTTCCGACTTCAATCCGCGGGGGCGCTCGGATGGCGAGATCATGCGGTTCTGCCAGTCATTCATGACTGAATTGCACCGGCACATCGGCGAATACACCGACGTCCCGGCCGGAGACATCGGCGTTGGTGGTCGCGAGATCGGCTACATGTTCGGCCAGTACAAGCGGCTTACCAATCGCTACGAGGCGGGAGTACTGACAGGCAAGGCCCTGTTCTATGGCGGCTCACGGGCGCGCAAGGAGGCAACCGGCTACGGCGCGACCTATTTCGTGCAGCGGATGCTCGCGACCAAGCGCCACGACTTCGAAGGAAAGCGCGTCACCGTTTCGGGTTCGGGCAACGTGGCGATCTACACCATGGAGAAGGTCATCGAGTTCGGGGGCAAGATCGTCGCCTGCTCTGACTCCAACGGCTACGTCGTCGACGAGGACGGGATCGACCTGGAATTGGTCAAGGAGATCAAGGAAGTTCGTCGCGCACGGATTTCCGAGTACGTCCGGCTCAAGGGGCCGACGGCCGGCTATGTGGAAGGCGGATCGATCTGGGACGTGCCCTGCGACGTGGCCATGCCTTCCGCGACACAGAACGAGCTTACCGGACGAGACGCTCGGACGCTCGTCAAGAACGGCGTTCTCGCCGTGGGCGAGGGTGCGAACATGCCGTCCACGCCCGAAGCGGTCCGCATATTCCAGGAAGCCGGAGTGCTGTTTGCTCCTGGTAAGGCTGCCAACGCGGGCGGCGTTGCCACTTCGGCGCTGGAGATGCAGCAGAATGCGTCGCGCGACAGCTGGACCTTCGAGCAGACCGAGGCGCGACTCGCGAGGATCATGGAATCCATCCACGACAGTTGCGCGGAAACTGCAGAAGAGTACGGGACACCGGGGGATTACGTTCTGGGAGCGAACGTCGCGGGGTTTGTACGTGTTGCGGAAGCGATGGATGCCCTTGGGGTGATCTGAGGCGGTGAGCCTGTAATCGCATGTTCCACCATCGCAGGTGCGTCGGCGCTTGCGATGGTATCTCTCCGCCTGACTTCCCGCGAACTGCGGGTGATGCAGGATACATGTTGATCACGCGCGACGTGGACGGCGTCAGGACATTCCTGGCGGGGCAGATTGTAAGATCCTAGCTCGGATCGGGCACACGTCGCTGGCCGGATCCTGGTTTCCGGCTGTCAGCAGCCGGCATTCCCAATGAAGCAACAGAAGCCTCCAGGCGAACCGCTCGGGAGATTTCCGACCTTGTCCCCCAAAAACGGAAGTGTGCCCCGACGCCCGTTGTGGCATGTCGAGATCATCAGCACTTTGGTCTCGGCTTGGGCACTGCGATCACGTTGACGAAGATATCATAGCTTGAAGAAAGGAGGTTGACGCGAGCGATATACGTTCTATAGAGGACGAACCGTACCGTACGGTACGTAAGAGGATGCCACGTGAGAACCGAAAGCCTAGTTCCCGAATTTTCGCCTCGTCAGAACGCCGTTCTCGAGCACGCCCTTCAGCTGCTCGTGGAGGGTGGGGAGAAGGCGTTGACGACGTCGGGGCTGGCACGCGCGGCGAACTGCTCGAAGGAGAGCCTCTACAAGTGGTTCGGCGATCGCGAAGGCCTCCTGGCTGCGATGATCGCCCATCAGGCGGCCAAGGTGCGGACTTTTGAACGCACGGGGGAGCGGCTGTCCGCGGAGCTGCTGCGCGATCATCTTGAGCTTTTTGCCCGCGACCTGTTGGAAGTGCTGGCCGGCGACGTGTCGCTGGCTCTGAACCGCCTGGCTATCGGACAGTCGCATCGTGACGGATCCAAGCTCGGCAAGCTCCTGCTCGAGCACGGTCGCCGGCAGATCGACCGCCGCGCCATGGCGCTGATCGATCAGGGCAAAAGGGCGGGGCTGCTGCGTTTCGAAAACGCGGATGACGCCTATCACACGCTTTACGGCCTCATTGTCTCCGACCTGCATGTACGCATGCTGCTCGGCGAACCGGGCCTCAAGGACAATGCGCGCCAGGCGCAGAGGGCCGTCGAAGCCTTCCTTGCGCTTCACGGTACGCAGAAACAATCGGCGGATGCGCTCGGCGTGTTCGCTCGACGGTGACAAAGATTCAACCAGCACACGCATAGGGAAGGGATTACACAATGCGCGTTTATTACGATCGGGATGCCGATATCAACCTTTTCAAGGCCAAGAACGTGGCTATCATCGGTTACGGATCCCAAGGCCGCGCGCACGCGCTGAACCTCAAGGATTCCGGCGCCAAGAACGTCGCGATCGCGCTGAAGGCCGGTTCGCCCACCGCGAAGAAGGCCGAGGCCGATGGCTTCAGGGTCATGACGGTTGCCGAAGCTGCAGGTT